>CBDVDN010000073.1:0-6142 GCA_965372775.1 uncultured Gammaproteobacteria bacterium | reverse complement strand
AATGATAATGTAATACTCGGTAATGTCTCTTTCTATGGTGCTACAAGTGGTGAAGTTGCTATCTCAATCGTTTATGCACGGGAGGATAAAGCGGTTTTTTCACATACCATTCACGCTGTGGGACGCGTAACGAAAGGCATGGCGAAATTAAAGGTTGGTGATCGTTTGGGGGTTCGTGGTCCGTTTGGGCGTGGATGGCCTATGGAAGAAGCTAAAGGAAAAGATGTTGTTATTGTGACTGGTGGGGTAGGCTGCGCGCCTGTTGTTGGCGCGATCAATTACGTTTTGCAGCATCGTGATCAATATAGGAAATTGATTGTTATGCAAGGCGTCAAACACAGTGAAGAATTTTTCTATCAAGAGCGGTATAAACGTTGGAAAAATTCGCCTAATATGGAAATTTTTGTTTCTGCAAGTCGTGGGCATGGACCAGAATGGCCATGGCAGTCTGGACGTATTACCAATTATGTTGAAGGTCTTGATATTGACCCAAAAAATGTAATTACTATGGTATGCGGACCGGAAGGATTGATGAGAACAGCAGCATTGGAATTTGTAAAAAAAGGTTTATCTGAAAAGGATATTTACTTAAGTATGGAGCGAAATATGCATTGCGGCGTAGGGCATTGCGGTCACTGTCAGTTAGGCGGTGTGTTTATTTGTAAAGATGGACCTATTTTTCAGTATGCTGAAATTAAAGATATTTTAGGAATAAAAGGGCTGTAATAATGAGTGATCCTATTAGAAACAAAGAAAGTAGCGTTGTAAAACCACGCGTGGCGGTACATAAATTTAGTTCTTGTGATGGCTGTCAGCTTGCTTTTATTAATGCGGGCGAGGCGTTATTAACATTATCGGGACTTATTGATATTGTGCATTTTGCTGAAGTAGGCCCTGTTGATCCAGATGCAAAAGTTGATATTGCATTTGTAGAAGGAAGCATTTCGACGCCAGAAGAATTAGAACGAATTCAAGCAGTACGCAATAACAGTAAATATTTAATTACGATTGGTGCTTGCGCGACCTCTGGCGGTTTGCAGGCATTACGTAATTTTTTATGTAATAGTCCTAAATCTGGCGAGTCGTTTCAGTCAGATCTTTGTGATGTTTCTGGGTGTACACAAAGCAGTGAACAAGGAGGGGAAAGCTCAAAAACCTCGTGTTGTCCGCATGCTGAATGTCATGGTTCTTCCTGTGGTGTAGATGCATGGATATCCGATATTTATACGCATCCGGAATATATAAAAAGCTTAGAGACGGTGACACCAGTCTCTGATCATGTGTGTGTTGATTTTGAATTGTGGGGTTGTCCGGTAAACCCTTGCCAAGTTTTTATGGTTGTACGTGATTTATTATCTGGCGTAAAACCAAATCTTCCGCAAGACAGCGTTTGTTTGGAATGTAAACGTAAAGGTAATGTTTGTGTGTTAGTGGCGAAAGGCGAGCCTTGTATGGGTCCTGTTACTAAAATGGGCTGCGGCGCTATTTGTCCGAGTTTAGGGCGGGCATGTTACGCTTGTTTTGGCCCCTCTGAAAATCCGAATGGAGTTTCTTTAGGTCAGCGTTTCAAAGATTTTGGCATGTCATCGGATGAAATTGCACGACAGTTTTTGATGATAAATAGCCAATCACCGGCTTTTTTAAAAGCGGGTTGGCATTTTAAATCTCATGAAGACTCTGAATAGTTACGATTAAGTTATTGAATAGGATGTTAAACAATGAGCAAAAAAACAATTACTGTACCAATTTTGGCGCGCGTAGAAGGCGAAGGTGCTTTAGAGTTAGATATTCATGATAATAAAATTGAATCTTTAGCTTTGCGTATTTTCGAGCCGCCGAGATTTTTTGAAAAATTTTTGGAAGGACGCAGTTATTCTGATGTCATGGATATTGTTGCCCGTATTTGCGGCATTTGTCCTATTGCTTATCAGATGGGCGCAGCACACGCTATTGAAAGCATTTTTGATATTCAGTCTGACCCTTGGGTGAGAGAAATGCGCCGTTTGTTTTATTGTGGTGAATGGCTGCAAAGTCACAGTCTTCATATTCATCTCTTGGCTTCTCCAGATTTCTTAGGGTTTAATTCTGCTATAGCGATGGCACAGAAATATCCAGAAGAAGTCAAGCGGGGTATGCGGCTGCAAGCTTTAGGAAACGAAGTGATTAGGTTTTTGGGCGGTCGTTCAGTGCATCCTGTAGGTGCTTGTGTGGGTGGATTTTATCATGCACCTTCTTTGACGGACGCAAAAAATCTATTAAATAAATTAAAAGATAACGTACAAGATGCTATTGATTTAATTCGTTGGGTTGCTTCATTGCCTATCCCATCTCATTCTCGCGATACGACTTTCGTTTCTTTACGACATCCTGATGAATATCCTCTAAATGAAGGGAATTTAGTTTCCAGCGATGGTTTAGATATTTCTATTAGTGAGTTTGATAATCATTTCAAAGAATTTCATGCACCGCAATCCACAGCTTTACATTGCTTATTAAATGAGAAGCCTTATATTGTTGGACCATTATCTCGACTTAATCTTAACTATGATCTTTTGCCGGCAGAAATTCATAAATTAGTTGAAGAAATTGGTTTATCGATTCCGAATACAAATATATTTAACAGTATTACGGCACGTGCGATAGAGCTTTATTACTCGATTTTAGAAGCCATTCGTATTTTAGAAAATTATACTATTCCAAAATCAACAAGAATACAGTCAATCAAGCCGAAAGCAGGTGTTGGATATGGATGTACTGAGGCGCCTAGAGGTATTTGCTGGCATCGATATGAGCTTGATGACAATGGTTTAGTAAAATCATCGCGTATTGCACCGCCGACTAGTCAAAATCAATCACATATTGAAGAAGATTTAAAAAATACTTTAGAACAATTCGGCTTGGATAAGAGCGATGATGAGTTACGGTTAATGGGCGAAATGGTTATTCGTAATTACGATCCTTGTATTTCCTGTTCTGTGCATTTCTTGGATTTACATATCAATCGTTCATGAATATTAAAGTTTTAGGTGTTGGCTCTCCGTTTAGCGATGATCAAATCGGCTGGAAAGTCGTAGAAACTTTAAAAAGCATGAGCGATCTTCAACAATATATTCCTAATTCTCTAACATTAGAATGTTTAGATCGCCCGGGATTAATGTTAATTGATGATATGCAGTTCGCCGATACGGTGATCATTATTGATGCCATGCAGTCTGGTTTGCCGATTGGGACAATACACCGATTTTATAATGAAGAAATCAAGTCTGCTAAAGGGTTTTTATCCACGCACAGTATTGGCGTCATACAGGCTTTAGAATTAGCAAAAGCGCTTGATAGGCTGCCCGGGCATGTTATTGTGTACGGCATTGAGATTGGTGGTGTTACGCAGGATTTTGAATTATCTCCTGAAGCGTTAAAAGCAAAAGATAACGCCACGGGAAAAATCGCAACAGATTTGCTGAATTTATTGAATGGGGAAAATTAGGCTATTCGCTATTTTCAGCACTAAATTCAAACGGACAAAAACTATAGTCTTTTAATATTTCAGCTATTTCTTTAGCTTCTTGCCGGATAGAGGTGTTGTCATGCATTTGCGAATGCAAATACAAATGTTCGATGATTTCGTTTATCTCGTGTTCTGCCATTTGACAGGAAAGAAAATGCAAGTCTTCTTCGGTGGAATTTTTTAGCTTTTCAAGCAAATCCTCAGATAGATAGTGCGGAATGTGCTTTACAATAAAATCCCTATGATAAGCAGCAATTTTAATAGAATTCGGTTTGGACGACATACTGCGTTCCTTTGAGTTTTTAAAACCACATATATATAATGACAAAAATATTATATAAATCAAGAAAAATATGTGCTTTTTTATACATTATTTATAACTGATTTGGCAATGTTAGATTATGCAGCAGTTTCAATGAAAAAGGGTCTGTTCCATGTTTTGGAATAACAGCAACTCTTGCAGCATTGCCGTCTTTATCAAAGACAATTTCATAGTGTTTTACCGGATAATTTATTGTTTGCAGATTGCCCGCGTGAAGCAGCTTAAACCATGCCCAACCCCCTGTTTTTTCAAGCATTATTTGTCTGTTGGAATAAAGTGTGAAAATAACTTTTACGTTATTCGGATTCAAATCATCGGGCCAAAGGAGCCGCTTTTCAGAAAATGGCGGTTTGTTTTGGAATGTGACAGTTTGATCCCCAATCATGACTGTCAAGCTTTTAATATAAGGTTCTATTATCATAGGCTTCATGATAAATGGTATTTGTAATCGCTGTGTTGTCCTGCTGAAATAGGTTTGTTGAATTCTATAAACTTTTTCCAAGTTATCTAACGTATTGTTTGGCAGCTGCAACGTTTTGCCGTCTATATTTTTTAATTTCCAGTGTGGTTGAGTCGTGTTGATAAAAGGTTTTAGATATTGCGTGAAGAAATTATCAAATAATCCGCTTGGCGCGAAAAAATGGCTAAAGTTATTTAAGCTTGCCACACTATTGGTATTGTTTTGAAATGGAAAGTGATTTTTAAGCTGTGCTTGATAGAATGAAAAAATTTGTTTTTGCCAGACATTATTAATATGAGTTTTTGCGTGATTTAGCGTGAGTTGCCAAGCATTTGTTCCGAGATTATATATCCAATCATAAATAGGCTGAGGATATAATTTTGAAGTTAACAGTAATTGTTTTATTGGATTGTCTTGCTGCGTGGGGTTTTGAAAACGCGCAGCAGCAATTTGATAAGCTTCTTGATCGGTGCTTGAAGGAGTGCTAGTTGGCTTCAAATAATCATAAAGTTTATTTAAGGCGATATTGAGATTATTGAGAGAAGCAGAGTCTATTTTATCTTTGACGGATAATTTCGAAAAAGCAGCGAGCATTGTATTTTGTGTTGTAACTTCAGGCGGCAAATTGTCTTGTACTAAACTTACTAATTGTGTCAAAGGAGAATTGCCGCCGCTTAATATTTTCAATGCATTATCTAATTGAGGCATATTTGTAAATTTAATAATTTGAACGTCATTTAAAATCATCAGCCACGCTTTAGCATACTCGTTAAGGTAAATCGCAGATAAATCTTTTTTAAGTTTATTGAGATTGCTAGATGAACGAGTTTCGTTTAAGTTGTTTTCCCCTATCACCCAGTTTCCAAAAATTGCTTCTTTTGCAGCCTTATTTATTAGGTTTGGATAAATTTTTGAAAAGCTCTGCATAGTATATATGCTAGAGATAGCAGCGTTCGCATGAGCAAATGTAAAAACAGAAGCCGCTAATTTATTATCCTTTAAATTAAAAGATAGCAGTTCATTGTTCGGAGCATTGTTTAGCAAAACAATATAAGCAAGCCTGTCAGAGGGCAAATTATTTAAATTGTTTCGTGCTTGTGCAACGATAGTCGAATCGATTTTTATAGACGTTGGGAATCGAGTGAGTAAGTTTTTTAGATTTTTTGATAGTTGAATTTGAATGTTTTTTGAATAGTGTGTTCGCCAGATTTTTTGCATAACAGATACAATAAAATTTGCATTCGCTTTATTATTTTTATTTTCAAGCATTAAGTAAGTTTCTAAATAGGAATAAAGCAAGTCGGGCGATGTTTTTTTATTGGTTAGAGCAGTTGTTAATCGTTGAGTAACTAACGGCAGCAATAAATTATGTAAAGCATCACGATAAACATTATTTATTTTTGTTCTAAGTTTTGGTTTTCCTATGCGCGGATATAATAGAGCATTAAAGGAAGATTTTTTTTGAATGATAGCGTTTGATGCTTGTCCGAGTAGTGTCAAGGATTTTAATTTTAAAGCGAGGGTTGTTTTTCCGGCATAGTGTAGTGTATTGAGTGTGTGATATGCAGCAACAGAATTTTGCGCAGCATTTATTTTATTAATCTGTTTTTTGAATCCGGATAGCAAAAGGCCGCAGAAAAGTATAATCAAAGTTAGAGCGCCAGCATAAATTCCCAATCTTAAATAGCGTTTTCTCTTTGAAAAACGTGGTTTTGTTTTAAAGACAGAGTCGGGAGCAAAAATAAAATTATTAAGCAATTCATTTATAAATAGTGCTTGATTTTTAGGTTTGACTATTCGTATAAGAGCGCGGCTATGAGATTCCGATTCATGAATAGACTGATTGGTATAATCT
>CBDVDN010000072.1:0-6167 GCA_965372775.1 uncultured Gammaproteobacteria bacterium | reverse complement strand
AAAATCGATAAAATTTATTTTTGTCCGCACAAGCCAGAAGACAATTGCGAATGCCGAAAACCAAAAACGGGTTTATTTCAGCAAATTGCAAAAGACTACAAGACCGATTTACATAATGCAATTACGATTGGAGATTCGCGGAGAGACATTCAAGCAGGTTTGCAAGTCGGCTGTCGCTGTATATTAGTCAAAACTGGAAAAGGAGAACAAACAATAAAAGAAAATCATCCAGCAATAAAAAACATTCAGATTTTCGATGATCTTGCTGCTGCAGTGGAATATGTTATTGGGTCTGTATAGGTATTGTTGTGCTGCGCTTTATGAATATTTTTTGACTTTGTTTTCCGTTCTCTGTCAGTAAATATTCGTTTAACCCGTAGTGAAACCACCATTAAAAAATATTTAATAAATTAATGGACGCTTAGCCCAACCTACAAATTGTTCACAAAAACCCAAACAGGTGCATCAACATATTATGCAAAAAAGCCATAATGGGATTTAAAATAAAACCTAGAATGCCGGTAATCAGCAGGATTATTAAAATAATAAATCCAAAAGGTGCTATGCGGTCGTAATGATAAGCGATGCGTCCGGGTAAGAGGCTTGAAATGATATGTCCGCCGTCGAGCGGGGGTAAAGGCAATAAATTCAAAATCATCAGCCATAAATTAATCAATATGCCGGCTTGTCCCATATAAACGATTGCCACAGCGCTATTCGGCCAATGATGAACTAAGAGAATGCCGATTTTCAGAATGGCTGCCCAAATAATCGCCATAATAAAATTAGAAACAGGTCCGGCTGCCGAAACAAACGCCATATCGCGCCGTGGACGACGAAAATTTTGAGGGTTAATCGGGACGGGCTTTGCCCAACCGAATATAAAACCGCCTTGCCATAACAGCAATAACGGGATTAAAACTGTTCCGATTAAATCAATATGCTTTAATGGATTTAGCGTCAAACGACCTAAGATTTGGGCGGTTTTATCACCCAGTTTTGATGCAATCCAGCCATGTGCAACTTCATGAACTGTAATAGCAAATAGAACCGGCAAGCCCCATACAATAACGTTTTGAATAAAAGTTAAATTTCCCATGCGGGAGAGTATAAAGGATTTAAATGTAAAAATAATCTTTTTTTCTTCATAAATGTGTACGTTCCTATATGTAGGGGCGACCCTTGCGGTCGCCCAATCCTTGATGTGCAGCCGCAAGGGCTGCCCCCACATGGGATCTATATATTTTTCACAAAGTTTTTACGTATACAGAGCCTTTTTTATTAAAATGTTTTATAATGTGCCTTTAAATTAGATTACTCGGGGAATAACTAAATGCGAAAATTAACTTCAGTCGCCATAATTTCTCTTTTAATTATGCCATTAACGGTAATGGCTACTTGGCAGATTACGAATCCGCGCACAAACACCGAACAAAAACATCTTACAAACTCAACGTCAGGGAAAACAGACTATCCGCCGCTATACGCACATTCTAAAGATCATGTGTTTTTGTTACGAAAAGGGTTGCTGCAAAGCAATATCGAACGTATTGCCAATCAAAGAGGCTGGTCAGTTAATTGGCAGGCATCGCGTCGTTACTATCTACTAATTAACACACAAATTGCCGGACCTAATTTTCCGATTATTGCAAATTGTTTACTTAGGAACTATCCATTAACAGCTAAGTACAATTACAAATATAGAGTTATGACAATATTGCCTAAAAAGAAAATGCATAGGAGGCATAAAAAGATATTAAAACGAATACACAAACGCTAACTGCGTTCGCGTATCGGTTTTATGCTCATTTTCACTCAATCGTGGAATTTTTGTATAGTGATGAATTTCAAATGACAATTCCATGCCGAGATTACCGATAATTTTAGTTAAAAGAGCTGTCTTCGATCGAAAATAGATGCCTTTTGGACCGATATCTGTTGAAACTTTCTGTGTGAATTTAGAATCTTTTGTAATATTCCATGTGAAATCTGCTGCGCCATATCCAATTAAATCATCATCCGCTTCTTGGGGTTCGGTGCCTTTCTTTTCTGATTCTTTCTGACGGCGAAGGCCGGGGCCGGCTTTTAATATTAAACCCACCTTATCATTATCAACAACTTTCCAGCCGTATCCGGCAACGATTGTCACAACATACAAATAAGGACTAAATTCATCAAATTTACAATCTACCTCTGAAAAACTGAAATTCCGAGGACGAAAATAATATTCCACACCGCCTTTAGCTGTATAATTCTCGCCGGTTTTTTCTCCTTTATCAGAAGTTAAACGACCGCCGCCGGCGATATGTAATAACCATTTATTCTTTTTATAATCAAACTTTAAGTGTCCCATAATATTTGATGTTGATACATTCCCTGTATTATCGACTAGACCAAAACGAGCTGTTGCGCTCCATGGCTTGGCGGGAACAGCGGGAGTAGATGTTTGATCTGTTTCTCCAAATACGGAAACCGTCAATATTAAACAGAAAAATAACAATACTATTTTATAAAGGTGTTTCATTTTTATGCTGTTCTTTTGTAAAAGATGAATGTGAAATAGGGGTTGTTTTTGGTAAATATAATGAACCTGTTTGACCGCATCCGCCCAAAGACATCAATAATACCGAAAAAGAAATCATTGTAACAATAATTAATAAAAATTTCATGGACGTACCTTGTGGAGCTGGTTATGATATTGCACATCATAACATATTAACCCACGAAAAAATGTGTTGAATTCGATTAAAAACAGAGACGAATCATGGAAAAAACGAATCTTCTACCTAGCATAATCGTTAATCCAAAAAAAGATCCGATTGCTTCGGTTATCTGGCTGCACGGTCTTGGTGCGGACGGGCATGATTTTGAAAATATTGTTCCAGAACTTAGCCTGCCTGAAACGCTTCCTGTCCGTTTTATCTTTCCGCATGCGCCCCTGCGTCCTATAACACTCAATGGCGGATATGTCATGCGGGCATGGTACGACATTCATTCACTTGCTCTTGATCAGGATCAAGACGAAATTGGCATACGAACATCCAAACAGGCGATTTGTGCGCTTATTGAACAGGAACAACAACAAGGCATTTTGTCAAACAGAATTATATTGGCTGGATTTTCTCAAGGCGGTGTTATGGCTTTGTACACGGGGCTAAGATATTCAAAACCGCTTGGCGGGGTATTGGCGCTGTCCAGTTATTTAGCGCTTGATAATACATTAGATGCAGAAGCACACGCCGCCAGTAAGGATATTCCTATCATGATGGCGCACGGGACAATGGATCCGCTTATTCCGCTATCGCTCGCTGAGTCTTCTAAGCATTTGCTTGAAAAGAAGGGTTATAAAATCGAATGGCATACCTATCCGATGGAACATACTGTTTGTTCGAATGCAATTCTTGATATTTCGGAATGGTTGAAAAAACTGTACACGTCAAAACTTTTTGAAAATGCGTAGATAAAGTAGGTTGGGTCAATCGCCGCGAGGCGATTAACCCAACAAATTACTGGATTTTAAAATCAAAGCTGCGTAGAATATTCTGCAAATTAATGTGAGGGCAGTATTCTGATGATTCGTAAAATTTTTCATTTTTCTATTCTAATACTTATTACTGCGGCATTATGTGCCTGTGCGCGTTTTCATCCTATAAAATCCGCACCGACCCGTCGTGATCAATGTATCGCTTTAAACCGCAAAATGCTTTTTTTGCCGCCGGGTCGCACGAATGATAGCGAATGGACGACTCAAGCTAGAAAAAGACGTTATGAGTTAGCCTATAAAAAACTTAACTGCAATATAATCTTGCGTAATAACAAGCATAAAATTAAAAAACACAATTAAGGACGTATAATGTCACGATTTATTTTCATTACAGGCGGTGTTGTTTCTTCTTTAGGAAAAGGCATTGCTGCTGCATCATTAGGTGCTATTCTCGAAGCGAGAGGACTGAAGCTCACCATTCTCAAATTAGATCCCTATATCAATGTGGATCCGGGCACAATGAGTCCTTTTCAGCATGGTGAAGTATTTGTTACAGAAGACGGTGCAGAAACTGATTTAGACTTAGGACATTATGAGCGCTTTACGCGTGCAAAGATGACTCAAAAAAACAACTTTACGAGCGGACGAATCTACGCTGATGTCATTCAAAAAGAGCGGCACGGTGATTATCTCGGTAAAACTGTTCAAGTTATTCCGCATATCACCGATGAAATCAAACGCAGAATTCTTGAATGTCAAAACCATTATGATGTTGTATTGGTTGAAATTGGCGGGACGGTTGGTGATATTGAATCTTTGCCGTTTTTGGAAGCCATTCGGCAGTTGCGTTCGGACTTAGGTAAAACGCAAACGCTCTTTATTCACTTAACGCTCGTGCCCTACATTCCGACAGCCGGTGAAATTAAAACCAAACCTACGCAGCACTCTGTAAAAGAACTAAGATCGATCGGCATTCAGCCGGATATTTTACTATGCCGCAGTCAAGTGCCTATTCCAGAAGAAGAGCGTCAAAAAATTGCCTTATTTACCGACGTAGAAAAACGTGCGGTCATTCCAGCATTGGACATTTCAAGCATTTACCAAATACCCATGGAATTACACAATCAAGGACTCGATGATATTGTCGTTGAAAAATTACAATTAACTGCAGATGCGCCGGATTTATCGGAATGGGAGTGCGTTGTTCAAGCGCAAAAAAGCTCAACGAGCGAAGTTTCCATTGCTATGGTTGGCAAATACACGGATTTTCCAGATGCTTACAAATCGCTCAACGAAGCATTAATACATGCAGGAATTCAAACAAAAACCCGCGTCAAAATTAACTATGTTCCATCCGAAAAAATAGGAAAAGAAGGCGTCAGCATTTTAAAAGAACAAGATGCGATATTAATCCCTGGCGGATTTGGAGATAGAGGAAGCGAAGGGAAAATACTTGCTGCACAATATGCGCGCGAAAACAATGTTCCCTATCTTGGCATTTGTTTGGGACTGCATATTGCCTTAATTGAATTTGCTAGACACAAAGCTGGCATGAAAGACGCAAACAGCACTGAATTTGACAAAGATACGCCTTATCCGGTTATTGGTCTTATTGCCGAATGGCTTGATCAAACGGGCGAAATACAAAAACGTCACGAAAAATCCGATCTCGGCGGTACGATGAGACTTGGCGGACAGATTTGTAAACTTAAAAAAGGTTCACGCACGTATTCTTTATATAACAAAGATGAAATTATCGAACGTCATCGTCATCGTTATGAGGTCAATAATCATTTGATTGTCCAACTAGAGGATGCTGGACTTTTTATTTCAGGTCGATCGGCAGATGGCAGTTTAGTAGAAATGATAGAACTTCCCGATCATCCTTGGTTTATTGCCTGTCAATTTCATCCGGAATTTACCTCAAATCCGCGAGACGGACATCCATTATTTACTGGATTTATAAAGGCAGCCAGAGAGCATAAAAAATAAATTTGTAGTGGCAATTTTTGCGGTTGTCCAAAATTGGGCAGCCGCAAGGGCTGCCCCTACGAAAGAACAGAAGTTTTTTTTACCATATAACCGTAGTGGCGACCCTTGCGGTCGTCCAGTATGGAAAATAGAGCATACCAATGAAAGTTTGTAATTTCGAAATTGGTTTAGACAAACCATTCCTTTTAATAGCTGGTCCCTGTGTCATCGAAAGCGAACAATTAGCATTAGATACTGCCGGACAGCTAAAAGAAATCACACAAGCATTAAACATTCCTTTTATTTACAAATCCTCATTTGACAAAGCCAATCGATCTGCATTTGATAGCTTTCGCGGCATGGGTATTGACGAAGGTTTGCGTATTCTACAAAAAGTTAAAAAAGAAATTGGCGTGCCGATCTTAACTGATGTTCACGAACAAACGGATTTCAAAGCGGTTGCAAGTATTGTTGATGTGCTTCAAACGGCGGCTTTCTTATGTCGTCAAACAGACTATCTGCAAAATGTTGCGCGATGCGGCTTGCCGGTCAATGTCAAAAAAGGGCAATTTTTAGCGCCTTGGGACATGAAAAACGTTGTTGAAAAATTCCATGCGGTCGGCAATGATCAAGTCATGGTTTGCGAGCGCGGCGTTTCTTTTGGGTACAACAATCTTATATCTGACATGCGGTCTCTTGCCATTATGCGTGA
>CBDVDN010000071.1:0-6177 GCA_965372775.1 uncultured Gammaproteobacteria bacterium | reverse complement strand
CAAATCAAAACAGATTGTAGTTTAAACAATTTTTTCTTGGCTATGGGACGCTTAGCCAAACCTACGAATCTTTGCGAAAATTATTAAGATCCCCCGCTTTCGCGGGAATGACAGAGACAGGAATTTATTTTGCATCAGTTAATTTTATTACATCAAAACATTATTCGTACTGTTTTTTTTCTCAGTATTTTGATCATTATGATGTTATGGGAAAAATTTTTGCCTAGGCGCCCGCTGTCTGTTTCACGCAAACTCCGATGGCCAAGCAATCTCGCTATTATTGTATTAAATTCTATTTTGGTACGTCTTTTATTCCCTATTGTTGCAATCGGTGCAGCATTAACCGCACAAACACTTCATATTGGCTTATTCAATAACCTAAATATTCATTTCTGGTTCAAAGTTATTTTTTCAGTCATTTTTCTGGATTTAGTCATTTATTTTCAGCACATTATTTTCCATGTTGTTCCAATATTCTGGCGGATTCACCGCATGCACCATACAGACTTAGATATTGACATAACAACGGGCATTCGCTTTCATCCGATTGAAATTCTGCTGTCTATGCTCATTAAAATCGGAGCAGTTTTTGTATTCGGCGCACCCATAATCGCGGTTTTAATATTTGAAATACTGCTTAATGCCACATCAATGTTTAATCACGGCAATGTCTACATCCCAAAGCTTATAGACAAACTATTGAGATGCTTCATCGTAACGCCAGACATGCACCGCGTACATCACTCTGTTATCATTAAAGAAACAAACAGTAATTACGGATTTAATCTTTCATGTTGGGATAGATTATTTAGAACCTATCGACCGCAGCCTGAAAAAGGTCATTTAAATATGACAATCGGTCTCTCACAATTCCGTAAGTTAAAATATTTAAATATTCACTGGTTAATCGCCATTCCGTTTTTGAAATAGGAGAAACAGCCATGCAGCAGCCAACACCGCGAAAACACTTTTCATGGATCAAGCTTCTACCTGTAGTCATTTTGCTGCTCGGATTAGCTGCTTTTTTTTATTTTCGGCTTTATAACTATCTCACTTTAGATACATTAAAAACCTATCGTTCATTTCTAGTAAACTTAACGGTACAGCATCCTATTCTTATCGCCTTATGCTTCATCGGAATTTATACTTTTATGACAGCAATATCTGCACCGAACGCAACTTTTCTAACGTTAATCGGCGGCTTTTTATTCGGTCCGTTTTTAGGGACAATTTATGTCGTATTCGGTGCAACAATGGGTGCCGCTTTAATATTTATTGCTGCAAAAACCGCATTCTATGATTTTTTCCATCATAAAGCCGGCAAAGCGCTACAAAAATTCGAAACTGGATTTAAAAACAATGCCGTAAGCTATTTACTATTTTTAAGATTAGTTCCGCTATTTCCATTTTGGTTGGTTAATATTGCGCCGGCTTTTTTAGGCATTAGACTGCGTACATTTGTACTTACAACATTCTTCGGTATTATGCCCGGCACAATTGTGTATATTTTGCTAGGAAATGGAATCGGCATTGTACTGGATCAAGGTAAAACACTAGATCTTAAAATTATTTTTAAACCTGAAATTTTTATTCCAATCATTGGATTAGCCATTTTATCGCTTATTCCGATTATTTATAAAAAATTAAAGAGAGAAAAATCAACATGACATCTAAAACATTAACATTTGATATCTGCATAATCGGCGCCGGTGCCGGCGGATTAAGCGTTGCGGCAGGGGCTTCCAAAATAGGCGCATCGGTTGTATTAATTGAACGACACAAAATGGGCGGCGATTGCTTAAATTCAGGCTGCATCCCGTCAAAATCCTTATTATTCGCTGCTAAACGGGCAAAATTAATTCGAGAAAGTCAACCATTCGGCATCACCACAAACATTTCTGATATTGATTTTCAAAAAATTCACGAATACCTTCATCAAACTATTGCTAACATTGGGCAAAACGATTCTGTTGAACGGTTTGAAAAATTAGGCGTAACCGTTATCAAAGGAACGGCAAGTTTCGCTGATAATAAAACGGTAAAAGTCAACGATAAAACTATTCAAGCAAAATGGTTTGTTATTGCAACCGGCTCTTCACCTGTTATACCATTCTTTCCAAACATAGAAAAAATCAACCTATTAACGAATGAAAATATTTTTGATCTCGAACAAAAACCAGAACATTTATTAATTCTCGGCGGCGGACCTATTAGTTGTGAAATTGCTCAAGCATACAGTTTATTAGGCACAAAAGTCACCATCATTCAACGCAGTCATATTTTAAGAAAAGACGAGCCGGAACTTACTGAAGTTATTCGGCAGCAGCTTAAAAAAGACGGCGTAACACTTTACGAAAAAGCATTGATTCAATCCATCAGACAAAATGATGCTCAAATTCACATAACGATTGAACATGCCAGACAAGAGCAAGAAATTATCAGCTCTCATTTATTTGTTGCAACGGGTCGAAAACCCGATATCGAATCATTAAATTTAGATGCTGCTGGCATAAAATACAGCGAAAAAGGCATTATTGTCGACAATCGTCTTCGCGCTAACCATAAACATGTTTTTGCAGTGGGCGATGTCGCAGGCGGTCCGCAATTTACACATGTGGCAAGCTATCATGCTGGTATTGTCATTCGAAATATCTTATTCCGCTTGCCAGCAAAAATAGATTATTCCGCTCTGCCTTGGGTTACTTACACTTCACCGGAACTCGCGCATGTCGGCTTAACTGAAGCTGATGCAAAAAAACGATTTTCAAAGATACGCATTTTAACTTCGCCTTTTAGCGAAAATGACCGCGCACAAACAGAAAACGACATACAAGGATTAACAAAAGTTATTACTACAGCAAAAGGTCAAATTCTCGGCGCATCAATTGTCGGACATAATGCAGGAGAACTTATTACACCGTGGAGCTTAGCCATCACGCAAAAGCTGAAAATCAAACACTTCGCAAATTTAATTATCCCCTACCCCACACGAAGTGAAATAAATAAAAAAATTGCTGGACAATTTTATATGCCAATGCTGTATTCTTCGCGTATTAAAAAAATTATAAATTTCTTGATGCAATGGCTGCCTTAAATTTTAGTACACAAACTTATAAAGTCTAAAAAAGGCAGTCCACAAAACAAGTGCGGTGAAAATAATCGCGAGAATATTAAACCAATGCGGAAATAATATCATTAATATAAAAAAAATGAATGTTTCAGCACGTTCCATTAGCCCAATACTATAAAAAAAACCTTTTTTAGCGTCATTTTTTACAAAAACACCTATGACCAAAAAAGTCGTAATACAAATAAACATGCTGCCCAGCATACAAATGACATTAAAACTTCTCGCAATTGGATCAACTAAATACAATCCAAAAACAACAGAAAATTCAACAACTCGATCAGAAACAATATCTAATACAGCGCCTAAAGGTGTACTGCCGTCACAATGCCGTGCAAGCGTTCCGTCTAACGTATCAAAATAACCAGATATCAATAACATAATCACAGCAATCATCGGATCATGCAGCATCAAAAAAATCGGCACAGTTAATCCGAAAAACATAGATAGAAATGTCATTTGCATAGGTGAAAATTTTGAGCCTAATAGTTCAGCCGCCCAATCAACAAACCATTTTTGATACCATGATCGAATGTATGTTTCTAACATATGATCAAATTACTCCTTTTCCCAACAAAAACTGATGCGCAACGAATTTTGGTGAATGTTTTTCAACATTCACTTCATAATTTAGCCTGCGCATTAGTTTACTATTAATTATTCCCGCTAAAGGCTTTAACGCTTTTAAAATTTCCGGATGTTTTTTTAAAACGGTCTGTCGAATGAGCGGCGCAGCATAATAAGACGGGTATAAATTTTTATTATCCCGCATTGTTACTAAATGATAAGCCTGTATCCTCCCGTCTGTCGAAAAAGCCGGAATAACATTAACGGATTTATTTTTAATAGCCTCATACATTAAGTCCGGTGATAAAGATTTAATTTCCGCAAATTTTAATCCGTACACTTTCTTCAATCCCAAAAAAGCATCTGGTCGTTTTAAAAATTCCGGCGGCGCACCGATAATTAACTGATTTTCTATATTGCGCAAATCTGAGATCATTTTAAGATGATGAATTTTTGCAAACTTCCGGCGTAATGCAATCGTTTGCGTATTGTTAAAGCCGAATGGTGATAACCATAGAATATGATATCGTGAAAAATAAGCATTCTTAACGATATTATAGAGTTTTTTAGAGGACATTTTTTTATAATGCCGTTTTAAAATAAGCAAGTATGCCGTTCCAGTATATTCCGGATAAATATCAATATCGCCCCTTAATAATGCTTGATGACAAATAGCGGTTGTTCCTAAATTAAATTTGCGAATAACTTTTAGATGTGTTTTAGCAGTAATCATTTGCGCCATAAGCTCACCTAAAATATACTGTTCAGTAAAATTCTTACTTGCAACAACAACTGTATCCGGTTTTTTTTCAAACCACGCCTTAATGAGTGATTGTTTATTAATCGCTGCCGCGCACAATATAATAAAAAACAAAAAATAAAATATATATCGTTTTCTATACAACTTTTTTTCTTTATTTTCATAAGATAAACATTTTTCGATATATCCAATACCTAAGTCAAAAACCAAAGCCATAAGCGCCGCAGGAACAGCACCCAACAAAATCAAATTCGTATTATTTAAAGACAGTCCTTCAAAAATAAAATCACCCAGTCCGCCTGCACCAATAAAAGCCGCAATCGTTGCAATACCAACACAAATGACAGCAGCCGTCCGAATACCCGCAACAATTACGGGCAAAGCCAAAGGCAATTCAACGATCCAAAGCCTTTGAAAATTCGTAAATCCAATCGCACGTGCCGCATCCAAACTATTTTTTGGAACGCTTTCTAATCCAATAACTGTATTACGGATAATCGGTAATAAAGCATATAACGTCAGCGCAATAAGCGTTGGTTTTGCACCAATACCAAAAACCGGAAGCAAAAAACCTAACAGCGCAATACTAGGAATAGTTTGCAAGACATTTGCAAAACCAAAAACAGCCGTTTTTAATTTTCGCACACGGGAAACCAACACACCCAAACAAACACCGATAATGACAGCCGCGCCTGCTGAAAGAACAACCAAATATAGCTGCTCGAATGATTTAATCATTAACTCATGAGAATGTGCGGCTAAAAATTTAAAAAACATCTCAACCTCTGTCATCCTCGCGAACGCGAGGATCTGTTTCAAAAAGATCGTGAACAAAATCACTTGAGGGTTTATTAATAATATCTTGCGGGAACCCGATTTGTTCTAACCGCCCATTGTGTATAACCGCAATACGGTCTGCGATTTTTATCGCTTCTTGAATATCATGTGTAACGAAAATAATTGTTTTCTTCAATCGATGCTTAAGCTGTATCAGTTCATCTTGTAATTCTTTTCGTGTAATGGGATCTAAAGCGCCAAACGGCTCGTCCATCAATAATAATTTAGGTTTAGCTGCCAAAGCACGCGCAACCCCAACTCTTTGCTGCTGTCCGCCAGATAATTTGGCTGGAAATCGATTAGCATATAAGTCGAAATTTAGATTCACCAATTCCATTAATTCTTTTACGCGCGATTTTATGTATTTGGATGATTTTTTTTGTAGCCGCAGCAAAATAGCAATATTTTCTGCTGCTGTCATATGCGGAAATAAACCGATGTTTTGAAAAACATAACCAATAGAACGGCGTAAATTAATAATGTTCTGTTCTAAAATATTTTCACCATCAATATCGATTGTACCAGACGTAGGATTAATCAAACGATTCATTAATTTAAGCGTGGTCGTTTTGCCGCTTCCAGACGATCCCAATAGCACTAACGTTTCATTACCCCCTATCTCCAAAGATAGATCCTTAACCGCATAGGTTTGTCCACCATTAAAAGAATGTGATACATTGTTTAACTTAATTTTTGACATGTTCCTTCACTCAATCGCCGTATAATTCGTAGGGGCGACCCTTGCGGTCGCCCAAACCCTTGCGGCTGCCCATTTGGACGACCGCAAGGGTCGCCCCTACATAGAATCTACGCAACCCTCTTTTAATGAGCAAGCAAGGGTCGCCACTACAGATTTATCTACAACAAAAACCGTCCGACCTATCTC
>CBDVDN010000070.1:0-6211 GCA_965372775.1 uncultured Gammaproteobacteria bacterium | reverse complement strand
AGTAAAATTTTCAAAAAAATCAATTATTTTTTAAATAATGATGATTTCAACACGAATATAGAGGGGTTTACCCTAAAATATGGAGAGGATACAATAAAACCGATTAAAAAATCACGCTAAAAAAATTCTCTGTACACGTCAAAACTCTTTAAAAATGTGTAAATCTTTTGTGGGGGCAACCCTTGCGGTCGCCTAAATGGTCAGCAGCGCAAGGGTTTGGGCGATCGCAAGGGGGTCGCGCCCCTACATAGAATCTACGCGTTTTTTAAAAAATTTTGACGTGTAGAAGGTTTTTTCTAAGACCACATTCACAACGCATATAAAAAATGTTACGCTACATTATATTACCAAATATAGAGGTCAACATGGACGCAAAACAAAAACTTATCGTCTCTTTAGATGTATTAGAATTAGATTACGCGCTCACGATGATTGATCAGCTTTCGCCCATTATTGATTATTTTAAAGTTGGTATTGCGCCGTTCACTGCTTTTGGCGATCCTTTATTGAGAAAACTCAATGCCCTCGATAAAAAGATATTTTTGGATCTTAAATTTCACGATATTCCGAATACGGTCAAAAATGCTGTAAAAGCTGCTGCACTTAAAAATATCAGCATGATAAATGTTCATTGTTTAGGCGGGCTGCAAATGATGCAGGCAGCAAGAGAATATGCCGCAATGTTAGATTTACTTATTATCTCTCATTGTGAAGATAAAGCTTTAGCGCCAAACGGCGTTATGCATGAAGGATATTGGTCAACACGATTGGGACTAGCACCTATTCTATCTGAATCAGAAAGCATTATTGTAAGTCGCGATATTCAATTAGCAGAACTAACCGGCGCACGCCTTCATATTGCACATGTCAGCACAGCAAAAAGCGTTGAAATTATTCAGCAAGCAAAAAAACGCGGCGCAAAAGTCACAGCAGAAGCAACACCACATCATTTCACCTTAACAGATGAAACATTAAAAACGTACAATACCAACATAAAAGTCAATCCGCCTTTACGCTCAGCAGAAGATGTTGAAGCTATAAAAATCGGACTAAAAGACGGCACAATTGATGTCATTGCAACCGATCATGCGCCGCATTTAACGGCTGAAAAACAAAAAGAGTTTGATTTTGCGCCTTTTGGCATGATTGGTTTGGAAACCGCTTTGCCGCTTGCTATGATGCAGCTTGTCAATCAAGATCATTTAACTTTGCCGCAATTAATTGAAAAGTTATCAACAAAACCTTGTGAGATTTTAAAATACAGCAAAGGGACTTTAAAAATAGGTGCTGATGCAGATATTGTAATCATAGATCCAAATAAAAAATGGAAATATACAAAAGATAGTATACAATCGCTATCTTCCAATTCTACTTTTATTGATTGGGATATGAAAAGCGCTGTAATTCATGTTTTTGTAGACGGTAAGATTAAATTGTAGGGGTAGCCCTTGCAGCTACCCTAAAATATAAGGAACATTATGAACGACTCAACGGATAAAAAAATCATTCACGGAAAAATTATCTCCAACACCCCTGTATGCGCAAACTATTTCGAAATGGAAATCCAAGCACCATGGATTGCAAAAAAATCCTCGCCTGGAAAATTTATCACTGTGCAAATTCAAACGCATACAACAGATCCATTATTAAAAATTCCTTTAGCCATACACGACACGAACAATGAAAATATTAGCCTGTTATACCGCGTTGTAGGCGCAGGCACGACGCTCTTAAGCGAACGGCATGCAAACGAAACCATTACGTTACTAGGTCCATTAGGAAACGGTTTTGACTTAAACCCTATAATTCAAAATAAAAACTTAAATGTAATTATTGTTGCCGGCGGCTGCGGCATTGCGCCACTTTATCTTCTATCAAAATCCATTGCAGAAAACACAAAAAATAAAATTGATTTTTTCATTGGCGTAAAAACAAAAGACGAAATTATCTGCGAAGAAAAACTAAAAGCATTAAATATTAAAAATATTCATATTGTAACCGAAGACGGATCACAAGGTTATCAAGGATACGTAACCGACTGCGTAAAAGAACATATTCAAAAAACCAATGAACCTCTTTATATTTTTGGCAGCGGTCCAAGCGTTATGTTAGACATCCTTCGCGAGTATTCTTGCCACAACAAAATTCCCACGCAATTATCTTTTGAATCCTATATGGCTTGCGGTATTGGGGCATGCTTAGGCTGTGTCGTTAAATTTCCTGAAGAAGAACATAAACTTTGCTGTAAAGACGGTCCGATTTTTAAATTTGGACATAATGATAGTAAATAACAATGAATCTTGAAACAACTCTGGTAAACGTCACATTCAAAAACACAATTTGGGTTGCATCCGGTACGTTTGGTTATGCTAAAGAATACGAAGATTTCATTGATCTCAACACAATCGGCGCAATCGTCACAAAAACCATCACTTTAAATCCAAGAACCGGCAATCCTCCGCCTAGAATTATCGAGACACCATCTGGGATGCTCAATGCAATTGGACTCACTAACTCTGGCGTTGATGCTTTTATCAAAACGCAATCTCAATACTTAAAACAATTAAACACTAAAATCATTATCAGCATTGCTGGAAATTCTAAAGAAGAATTTACTGCTTGTATTAACAAACTGGAACAGTATGATTTTTTCGATGCAATTGAATTAAATCTCTCTTGTCCGAATGTCAATCACAAAACCACAAAACACAAATTAACGGCTCAAGATGCAGACATAACCAAAGAAATTATTTCAGCCGCTCGCAAAGTAACACAAAGACCGCTCATTGCAAAACTTACGCCACAGGTAACAGATATTACGCTCATCGCTAAAGCTGCCGAAGAAGCCGGCGCTGATGCCGTAGCGCTTTCTAATACATACTCTGGTATGGCGACATTGAAACAATGTCTCCCGTTTTAGGCAACATAACAGGCGGCTTAAGCGGTCCTGCCATAAAACCGATGGCGCTAAAAGTTGTATTTGATGCTTATAAAAAAATAGATATTCCGATTATCGGTATTGGCGGCATTATGACAGGTGAAGATGTTATAGAATTTATGTTATGCGGCGCATCCACTGTACAAATCGGCACCGCTAATTTCGTCGATCCAACAAATTACACTAAAATTCTAAATTCATTTAAGGCTTATTTGAATCAAAAAAACATTCAAGATCACACAACATTGATTGGGAAGATTAAAGTATCGTAAATTGTTAATATCAATTAATGATATTACTTGAAATCTTATCAGCCTGCAGCAGCAACTTTAGTCGCCGCATTAGCAAAACTTTCAACTTCTTTCGCAGCGCCGAACAATTTTTTTTTGAGAGTCTTTTCCCACTTAAAAATATTAAAATGGCCAAAACGCCAATTATGTATAAATGTACCGCCAAGTGTTACAACAGTAGCCAACACTAATCCAAAAGTCTTAAACCATTCTTTTAATTTTCCTATTTTTTCTGTCACTCGCTTATGTTTTGTTCCAACTAAATCTTGCAGCTTTTGAATATTTGTATCGACTTGACACTCAAATTCTCTAATCAATGCTTTCGAATTTCCACCAGGTCGTCTAAGCGGCGCTAACGTAAAAGGATCAATTACTTTATTTATCAAATAACAACATATACTTAAAGCTTTTTGTTTTGTTACATCATCTTTTACTTCTGTCTTAATTGCTTCTTTAAGCTCCCAAATTTCAGCAAATAATGCACCTCGCTTTTCATAAAAAGAATCTGCAATATCAGACGGCAAAGGTGGTAAATATTGTGTAGAAGGATCAGAATCTAAGACTTCCAATAAAAACTGTTTTTGTCGTCCCAATATTTGTTCTGCTTTTTTATCTGAGCACTTAATAACTTCTGACTTCGGTAAAAAATGTAAAACAGTATCAATTCCCCAATACAACTCATCCAAACATTTACGTCTATTTAAATTATATATGTTATCTTTTTCCTCAGAAGCAGTAACTTCCTCAAATCTTAAAGCTTCTAAGGCGGGATGAAGAGGAATAAATTCTTGTGCGATGCTATGTAGATCTTGTTTTGAAGGTAATTTAACTGTCAGTGTCTTACGAAATTTTTTAAGTTGATCCCTGTTACTTGCATAAGGGATAATTAGTCGACCTATCTCACGAAGCGCCTTACAACTTAATTGATCTACTTTTAGACTCTTTCCTAAAAATGAACTTAAACAATCTGATATTTTTTTCCTTATATCGCTTAGATCGATCATTTCTATGGCTATGGTTAGCGGCATAACTTTTTCCTCTTATTTTTTCATACACCAAAGCATACCAAAACACCGTTAAGAAAATATTAAGAATATTGAAAATACTACGTTTATATAAGAAAATGATTACGCTTTAAACACACGTTTTTGTACAGTTTTTTGAGGTTTATTTTGAAACCGCTTGGAAAAAGGTCGATCTGAGTGATAATTTAAAATTTGCAAGTGAGTTTTATTTAAACAAAATTATGAACACCCATACTGCTCACGATAATGTTCAATCTGATTAATATATACTTTAAAATTAGGCGTTTCATGTAAATAATTAATCATATCATCCAATGAAATAATGCTGATAACTTTAATATGATGTTTTTTCTCAATTTCCTGAATGGCGGATAAATTCCCCTCGCCTTTTTCTTGACGATCTAAAGCAATAACAACACCACCTAATTCAGCATTATTGTCTTTAATGATTTTAAAAGTTTCTCGAACAGCAGTTCCCGCTGTAATTACATCATCTACAACTAAAATTTTGCCCTTTAAAGGTGCGCCGATCAAATTACCGCCTTCTCCATGATCTTTTGCAGTTTTACGATTAAAACAAATCGGCTTATTAATATTATGTTCTTCAGCCAATGCAATAGCAGTCGTTACAACAAGCGGAATACCTTTATAAGCTGGACCAAATAATAAATCAAACTCAATATCTGCATCACAAACTGCATCTGCATAAAATTTACCAAGCTTCAATAACATTTCGCCTGTATTAAATAATCCAGCATTAAAAAAATAAGGACTTTTTCGACCAGACTTTAAAACAAACTCGCCGAACCGAATTACTTGGTTTTGAATACAAAAATCGATAAATTGTTTCTGATATGTTTTCATGATTAACCTTTTTTGATTATGGATTCCCGCTTTCGCGGGAATGACAAGACTAAGATAGAACTGACAACACTAAGATTTTCCTCTGTGCGCTAAAAACATCTCTATTAGCAAAAGTCCAACACCAATACAAATTGCCGAATCGGCTAAATTAAATGCCGGCCAATGTAAGTGCTTTAAATGCAGGTCTATAAAATCGATGACAAAGCCATAACAAATTCTATTTAACAAGTTCCCAATAGCACCGCCTAAAACTAAAGCTAATCCGGCTGCAAGTAAATTTTGTTTTTTTTTGTAAACGTGCCATCCAAATTATAATGATTAAACAAATAATGCTAATCACACCCACAAAAAACCATCGCTGCCAACCACCGATAAATTTTAAAACACTAAAAGCTGTCCCCATGTTATACACTAACGTTAAGTTTAAAAAAGGGGAAATAGTATGCGATGAAGAAGGGACTAAATGTTTTAAAACAAGATATTTCGTCCATTGATCTAACACAACAACTAATAAACTTAACCATAACCAGCGTAATTTAGACGGCAAAAAAATGATTTTTTTGTGATTCATTTGAATTTTCCCTTGGGATTAATTTGTAGGTTGGGCTAAGCGTCCAAAAACAAAATAAAATCAATATTTAATCAATTCACGGGCGCTTAGCCCAACCTACATTCTTTGCGGCTGCCCATTTAGGTAGGCGACCGCAAGGATCGCCCCTACGTAAGATCTACATATTAAAAAACAGAAATTAGAAAATCCGTCCTCTGTCTTCCGTCCTCCGATCAAGCGTATTGTCTAACTTCGCCCTGACCTGTTATATTTTCTACACACCGATCGCAAATCTCTGGATGATCAGGATTTTCCCCTACATCAGCTCTACGATGCCAACAACGCGCACACTTCGGAGAAGTTGAAGCAGTAATTTGTAACTTTAATCCTTCAATCCCCGTATCAACTGCATCAGTTACTGCATTAGCTAAATCCTCTATTACAGCACTTGACGTAATCAAAACAAACCGCAGCTCATCTTCTAAGGACGTTAATATTTTTTTATGCTTTTCATTAACATATAAAACTACTTCTGCTTCTAACG
>CBDVDN010000069.1:0-6379 GCA_965372775.1 uncultured Gammaproteobacteria bacterium | reverse complement strand
CAAAAATGTATTTATAAAATAGAATCCAAAGTCTGTATTGAAGTATAACGAAAAGATATATCTTTTAAAAAAGTCTTATGCTTATTAATTTTGGACAAATCATCACGAATACATTCAACAATATCCAAAAAACTCATTTCCGCATCAGGATAAAAAGAACACGGCACTTCAGCAGATAAAACTGCATCTAAATTATTAGAAAATTTTAATTTTTGAAAACTTTTTATTATATGCCCATCATTAAAATAAAACGTTAATTTTTTATAGTTATTTACCCTGTAAAAATAAATCAATAAAACTGCAAACATGACTTCATGCAGTGCCAACTCCTTCAAATAACTAGTTTTTACCTTTTCCCGCACAGACTCATCTATCTTGAAAACTACTCTTTTAGTCAGACCATCTGAAATATTATTGTCATGCGCGGCTAATAACGATAAATCTTCAGATCCAAACTGCTCAAATCTTTCACGCCAGAACTTTTCATTTTGCGCATCTAATATTCCGCTAGTTATTAAACATTGAATCGTTTCCTTATCGAGAATAGGCAATCTGCAGCCAACACTTATATTAAATTTTCCAGAAAATTCTTGGCAAGAATAATTGTTGCCAGCACAATCAGTAAAATTCCGTATTAAAACATCCAATGTTTTGGTGGCAATTTGAATACCTTCTTCGGATAGCGCAGTAATAGTACCGAAAGGCTTGACAGATTGTATATCAAGAATTTCCAATATTTGTACAACAAACATAGCCCCGTTCAATATAAATTTAGGAGAAGCTAGCCTGTTAGGATAATGACCAAAAGTTAAAGCACGATATAATCTATCAATTTCACAAGCAGACAGCGACCAGTTTATAAATCCGCAAAACGACGGTTTATCATTTGTCCCATAATAACTTCGTTCTGCGCTATTTTGCTTCGTTAAAGTATATTGCCCAACAGCAAGTTCATCTAAAAGCGCACAAAATGTTTTTATTGCATGCTCATAACACTTAAGATTCAAATCAAGCGCTGTTTCATTTCCATCAAGCTCAAAACGGCTTTGTTTTAAAATATCTCCCGCATCGAGTCTATCTGTCATAACATGCCATGTTATGCCATGATGTTTCTCGCCATTCAATATTGCCCACGAAGTAGCATGAACTCCGGCATATAGAGGCAGCGGCGCATCATGATAATTAATTGCAAGCTTACTAGGCATAATTAAAACAGCGTGCGGTAAAACCTCACTATTTACTATGCTAAAAAGATAATCACACTTTGGCAAAGATAATAATTCATTAGCAGATTTTACGACCGGCACATTTTGTTTAAGCGCCCAATTTTTTACTTTTACCTCAGAAGACACAATACCTAACAATTCATGCCCACGCTCTAAAACAGCGTCTGCACATTGAATAGTCAGACTATCTTCACCAATTATGTAGCAACCAAATAATTTATTAGACATATATAACAAACAAAGTTTCCGTAACAAACCAAGAACCGCCAAGTTTACAAAAATACAATAATTGGTTTACAAAAAATGGCTTAACTACAGATTATGTGCAAAAATACTAGGATTAAATTCTATTTTATGTTATACCTAATTCTTACAAAAAAATCAACCTTGCTGCAAACGTCATAGAATATTAATTATCCCGCTTAATACTCTAGATACATCATAAAACAAGGTCTGATCAGAAAGTAAATCTTTAAATTTTTAAGGAATCTTCTAATGATAAATACAACCTGTTCTGATTCTGATATGATGCTTCCTTTATTATCAACAAAAGAAGCTACATCACAAAAAACCGCTTTAGAACGACTAGCTACTTATTGTTTCCAAGAGAATCATTTACCCACTGGCATCAGCGAACTAAAAAAACAGCTTTTCCTTTTTATTGTATCAATTTCCGGTTCAACTTTATACGGAATACCAGCCTATAAATATGCTACTAAATCACCAAACATAGCTGGGTTTAGTGTCAGCAACACCAATTTATATATTATTGGATCATGGGTTATTGGAACCACTATTCCGTCTCTTTCTCTTCTATATAATTCCACTGATATATTTCTAACATTACATGGGCGCAAAAAAATTCCAAAACAGTTTCAAGATGTCTTAAAAAATAAAACTAAAACAGAACGTTATTGTGAAAACACTGTAATTGTTTCTATCTCTGCTCTAGCATCTATTCCGTTAGCCTTGACAAGCGTTATGTATCCAATTTTAGATTCTACTGCGTTTAAAATATTTTACGGCGCACTTATACAAGTTGATAATACCATACTACACTTTCTACCGGTACAATTGCTTCTCGATCATCCGGTTTTCAGCGCACCTTTAAAACCGTTCCGTTATATTAGTCAAAAAATCCGTGAATGCCGATTAGCTCCGGCAGCATTATCAGAAGAACGAAAATCCAAACAAAGAGAATTAAAATATAATCAACTCAAAAAGCAAATAATTGATCGTTTAACTCAAGCTCAAGAGCACATAAATAAAAAAACTTTTGCATTTCATCCATCTTCCTTATCTTATGATATTCGTACACCAGATGATCTAGCTGCCACTAAAACACAACCTGCCTTAGATTCGGTATTGACTATTATGCGTTATGCACCAGCATCCTCAAATTTCGGACAAAATCAAAGCAGCACATCAAGCATTATAAAAACGCTTCATTCGGTCAGCAGAAAATTAGCCTATGCTGCAGGTATGATATTGGTGGGTTTATCCTGTATAGGATATTTGGCATCTCCGATTACTCAAACAGAGAAACTGACCGGCGATTACACAAGCGCTTCTGCTGTTTCTACGTTACCCATCTATTTTTTAGGCACGCTGACTTCTTTTTTTGGTGGCGAAGCAATGCAGGGGCTTTATGATTATTTAACCTCTTGGCAAAAAGGAAAAAGCAAATTACCCTATCAAGCAAAATATTATCCAAAATCTTTTGCCTTTTTCATGCTATTGAATTTATATTTAAGTGTTTTTTCTTCTGCCGCAGCTAAAGAATTAGTTCTTGCCAATTTTAACGATCACTATTGGGACACCATCCGCCCATTTTTGTTAGAAGTAGCCGAAGTCGGCATCTCATTCGTAGTATTTTGTACATGCCGCGATCTCATTCTTACAATATTTGACAAGCTTGCAACACATTGCGGAAATGATCATGTCAGATTGGCAGCACGCCTACAAACACAAATAGAACAATTTAAAGATTTCATCCCATTACTTGATGGTGAGCAATTAGAAGAAAGCTTATCAGCGCTCTTACCAAATCAAAGACAAATAATATTAGGAATCCCCGAATACGAGTATCAACAAATTATTGACTCTGCCCATGCGCCAATATTCTGTGAAGAAAAAACTTGTGAAACAACGCATTTAAATGAAATTGGAATATTTCATCCTGACCCTTTTTCTGCTACCTTAACAACAGACGAACAAACTAACGCTGAATGTATAAGTACGCCCTAAATTTTCTAACTTAGTTATAAAATCCGATTGTAGCCTTTCAGAATCTCCGACAATAAGAATTTTCATTTTCTATTTCATGCTCCTTACCACACCATCCTCTGATCCAAACAAGAAGACAAAGGCTTAACCCCTCCACTCACCCTCGCTTCATAATCAATGCGCAGCAATATGCTCACAACAACAAAAACAATGAGCATACTGCTTCCACCGTAGCTCATCAAGGGTAATGTTAGCCCTTTTGTCGGCAATAATCCGGAATTAACGCCCATATTAACGACTGCTTGGACGCCTAACCATACGGCAAAACCGTAGGCGGTATAACCTGAATAATGCAATCCAGCTAATTGCGCACGACGACCTATCAATAAAGCTCGACTAACTAACAATACATATAACCCAATAACCACTAAAATACCGATTAATCCGAGTTCTTCTGCAAGCACAGCAAATAAAAAATCCGTATGCGCTTCTGGCAAATAAAATAATTTCTGAATGCTGCCGCCTAATCCTGCGCCAAAAATGCCGCCGCGCCCAAAAGCAATTAATGATTGCGTAAGCTGATAGCCGCTTCCGAATTGATGTGCCCAAGGATTTAAGAATGTCGTTATGCGCAATAATCTATAAGGAGAAGAAATGGCTAAAACACCAAATGCGATCAGCACTAACACAATTAATGCAGCGAATTGCCTTAAACGCACACCGGCTAAATACATCATGATCAACGCCGTCACCATAATAACAACCGTTGCACCAAAATCCGGCTCCATTAACAGTAAAATCGCCACAATGCCTAACAACATCATAGGATTGATAAACCCGCTGATTTTAGTCTGCACTTCTTGGTTTCGTCTAACCAAATAAGCAGCCATATACATCACAACTGATAATTTAACAAACTCGGAAACTTGTAAAGTTAATGGTCCAAATCCAATCCAGCGTCGACTGCCATTTACTGAATGTCCAATACCCGGAACCATAACTAAAACCAAAAGAAATATCCCCAGTATCAATAAAACGCCACTCATTCGATACCAGAATTTCATTTTGACTCGAATAACAATCGATGCGGCAAAACCACCTAAAACTAAATAGAATATTTCTCGATAAAAATAATGAAAAGATGTGTGATATTGACGCTCTGAAATAGCCATAGAAGCAGAAGTTACCATTAAAATACCAATCGCAATTAAAGCTAACGCGGCTAATACAAAATATTTATCAAAAAATAATTTAGAGACATTTTTCGGATTTGCTGGGAAAGCATTATTGTTCATAGCAATTTTACGAGGCGTTTAAATTCATTTCCGCGATGTTCATAATTTTGAAACATATCAAAACTTGCACAAGCTGGCGATAATATCACTTTATCGCCCGAAAGCGCAGCCTTTTCTGCTGATTTCACCGCTTCTTTCAATGAATCAACTTCCTCAATTTCACAAACGCCATTCAGCACAACGCTTATTTCTTTTGAAGCTTCTCCAATTAGGATAACTTTGCGCGCTGTATTTTTGATGGGTTTTTTTAACAGCGCAAAATCAGCGCCTTTTCCTACACCGCCAGCAATTAAAATAATTTTCCCATTTCGATCGCTTAATCCATCTAAAGCTGCAATGACTGCGCCAACATTCGTCCCTTTGGAATCGTTATACCATTTAACGCCCTTGCGTTCACAAATAAATTCACAGCGGTGCGGTAAACCATTAAATTCTCGCAATGTCTGCAGCATCGATTGCATATCAATTCCGGCTGCCTCACCAAGCGCCAAAGCCGCTAAAGCATTTTCAACATGATGCCGTCCTTGTAATTTCATCTCATTTATATTTAAAAGACGTTTGCTGCCGCAAGCTAAATAATAATTGCCGTTCGACTTACTCAGCCCGTAGTGTTCTTCCAATGGCGCATCCAATCCAAATGTGATGTTATTGTTTATCGCGATTGAAAAATCTTTTAAATAATTAGTCTTTCGATTGATCACAGCTGTACGACAATTATTATAAATCCGCATTTTCGCTGCAATATACTCATTCATCGATGCATAACGGTCCATATGATCTTCACTAATATTTAAAACTACAGCAGCTTGCGTTTTAAGCGAATGCGTTGTTTCTAACTGAAAGCTCGATAGTTCTAAAACGTATAAATCCACTTCATCTTGAGATTGCAAATCCAAAACCGGTGTTCCAATATTACCCGCAACTTGAACATTTATACCGGCTTTTTCAGCCATTTTACCAACTAATGCTGTAACCGTACTTTTTGCATTAGAACCAGTAATAGCAATAATCGGCACTTTGATTTCTTGAACAAATAATTCGATGTCTCCGACAAAGGGTACACCGTTCTGAATCATACGTTCAATAACTGGCTCTTTTAAAGAAACGCCTGGACTGATAATTAAACGCTCTGCCCTCGAAATAAGATCAGCAGACAATTGTCCAAAACTAACTTCAACATCCGATGCTATTTCTTTTAAGGCATAAATTTCCGGAGGATTATCACGAGAATCCGTGACAGCAAAAGGCAGCCTTTTTAGCAAGCAATAACGCACACAAGACAAACCTGTCTTACCTAAACCGATTATGACGTTAAGGTTTTTGTTTGACATTATTCATCGCTCATTAAGAATTCCTTTGCTTCCTCTTCAGATAAGGATTTTTCCTTCTCTGCTTCAATAGGCATTTTGTAGTTCGATCAATGAATATTCCTTATGTTTTTGTTCAAACACCGAATCTGTTTTTTCATTCATAATAATTACCTATTTATACACGTCTAAATAAAACGCATTTTTGCGTAGGTTGGGCTAAGCGCCAATGAGCAAAGCAAGACGAACTAAATTACAAGCTGCTGTGAGCTTTTTAAAAAACACATAAAACATCCGTTAAGCGCAGCCCAACGATTTTGTTGGG
>CBDVDN010000068.1:0-6394 GCA_965372775.1 uncultured Gammaproteobacteria bacterium | reverse complement strand
CGTTTGATAACATTTTTATTGAAAGGTTATGGCGAACAGTAAAGTATGAGGAAGTTTTTTTGCATGATTACAGATCTATTAGCGACGCAAAAGAACAGCTTGATAAATATTTGAAATATTACAATTATGAGCGCCGTCATCAAGCTTTAGAATATAAAAAACCAGCAGAAATTTACTTTAATAGAAATTTGCCTATATGCTTGTGGACGAGTCCTTCGGATCAGCCAGAGCCCTTCGGGACGTGTGGACAAGCCGGGAATAAACTGATGGAAAACGCTGACGCGTTTCCCACAGCTTATTCTCCAACTTGCCCACACTCTCTGGCTTCTCGTCCACAGGGCACACAGGCTCAATAATAATATATTTTTAAAGAGGGGATTTTGTGTCTATAAATTTGGTAAAATTGGTCTAGACAATGGGTAGTACTTCACGTATGAATTTAAGTGTTCGTGATGTAAAAGGCGGGCTGTTATTAATCCCGCAATTTACATTGGCGGCTGATACGAATAAAGGTATGCGGCCAAGTTTTTCTTCGACGGCATCACCTGAACAGGGTAAACGATTATTTGAGTATTTTGTACGGCGGGCAAAAACACATTATTCTCCCGTTGAGACGGGTGTATTTGGGGCGAATATGCAGGTTAGCTTGTGTAATGATGGCCCGGTGACATTTGTTTTAAAAACATAATTTTACTTGTTCTGCCTTCCTGTTAGAATACTGTTTGTGATTGTATTTAGGAATTGAAAGTTTATGAAAGTGAGTCGAATAAGGCATATTTTTTTTGTGGTTTGTGCTTTGAGTTTGTTTTGTGTTTTGACATGTGCGCATGCCAATACAAATGGAAATAACAATAGCGATGAGAATGGGGATTCTTATTCCTATCTGAGTGATGATGGGAATGGCGCTCAAGCAATTAAAGATCCTTATGAAAAATTTAATCGTGCTATGTTTACGTTTAACGATAAGCTTGATAAATATGCTCTAAAACCTATAGCAAAAGGGTATGATAAAATTATGCCAAGACCAGCAAGCAAAGGTGTTAGTCATTTTTTTAAAAACCTCGGAACGCTGCCGACAATTGCTAATGATTTGTTACAAGGGAATTTTTATCAGGCAACGTCAGATAGTTGGAATTTTTTACTTAATTCTACTGTTGGTATTGGCGGGCTGTTTGATGTTGCGCCTTCTTTCGGACTGTCGGATAACAAAGAAGATTTTGGCTTGACTTTGGCAAAGTGGGGATATCTTAATTCAGATTATTTTGTTATTCCGTTCTTGGGTCCGTCAACTATTCGGGATGCTGTCGCAAGGCCTGTCGACTATTTATCAAGTTTTTATACCTATGTTGATGATGTTGCGCTTCGTAATAGCATGGAAGGACTAAAAATCATAGATAAACGAGCGCAGTTGTTACGTTTTCAGGACACTTATCAAGCGCTTGCTCTCGATCCTTACGTGCTGATGCGTTCTGCTTATTTTCAGCGGCGTAATTATTTGATCGAACGCAATAAAAGTTTAAGCGATCCGTATACCGAAGAGGACATGGAGAAAGTCGAAACAGATTATTATTTAGATGAGTGATAATGTTTTATATTGTTTTGTTCGAGCCTGAAATTCCGCCCAATACCGGTAATATTATTCGCTTGTGCGCTAACATGGGGTGTCATCTACATCTTATTCGTCCGCTTGGATTTTCAATGGATGATAAGCATTTACGGCGCGCCGGCTTAGATTATCATCAATATGCGTGTGTGCGGAAACATGAAAATTTTGATGCTTTTCTTGAAAATAAGAGACCAAAAAGATTATTTGCAATAGAAACTTGTGGTGAAAAACGTTATACCGATGCACAATTTAAAGCAGGCGATGCATTGATATTCGGATCAGAAACGCGCGGATTGCCAAAGCAGCTGCTTTCAAAAATTCCTAAAGCTCAAGTGCTTTATATCCCTATGTTACCAAATATTCGCAGCATTAATCTTTCAAATGCTGTTGCAATTGTTGCTTTTGAAGCATGGCGGCAGAATGATTTTTTAGCTTAAATTATTAATTAAACTCTGGTTTTGGCTGACGGGACAGTAGTTCTATCACAGCAGTCTCAAGTGAAACTTCATTACGAATAATGCGATTAACTTGTTTGCAAATCGGCAAATCAACTTGATGTTTTTCAGCCAAAAACATAACTTGAGCAGCTGTATGCACGCCTTCTACAACTTGGCCGATAGTTTTTTCTGCTGATTTTAGATCAGCGCCGCCGGCAATAGCTAAACCTAAGCGGCGATTTCGAGATTGATTGTCTGTGCAAGTTAGGATTAAATCGCCTATGCCGGATAGACCGAAAAAAGTATTTTGTTTTGCACCCATCGCGCGCCCTAACCGCATGATTTCTGCTAGTCCGCGAGTGATCAGCGCGCTCCTTGCATTAGCGCCGTAACCTAAACCGTCGCTTACGCCGACTGCAATGGCAATAACATTTTTAACCGCACCACCAAGCTGAACGCCAATTAAGTCATTACTGGTGTAAACTCGAAACATCTTATGATTGAATCGATGAACAAGATCAGAAGCGAAGTTTTTGCTGTTTGATGCAACAGATACAGCTGTTGGCAATCCTTTTGCGACTTCTGCGGCGAAAGAAGGACCGGATAAAACAGCTAATGATCTTTTTCCTAGAATTTCTTCAGCAATATGATGAAGTAATTGATGAGAAGCAGGGTCGATGCCTTTTGTTCCCCATGCAATGCGGGTTTTTGCTGTGATCAGCGGTTTTAAAGACTGCAGAATATTTCGAAAGGCATGACTCGGTACGACTAATAAAATATCCTCAAGGTTTGAAACAGCTTCGGCTAGATCTGTATAGAGCTTTAATGATTTTGGGAAAGCAACGTTAGGCAGGTATCGCGCATTGCAGCGCGTTTTTTGCATAGCGTGAATATGTTTGGGGTCATGATCCCATAAACGTACTGTTTGCTTGTTTTGCGCTAGATGAATGGCTAAAGCAGTCCCCCAAGAGCCGGCGCCGATAACAGCAATCGGGGGTAAAGACGATATATCCTTATTCATTTTTAACTTAATGTTTGGTTGTGCTGCCTTCTCCGCTTTCTGCTTCTTTTTTCTGAGCATAGATCGCTTCGAAATTAATAGGCGCCAAGTTTAATTGCGGAAAGCTCGCGCGAGCAATTAAGTCCGACACGGTTTCGCGGGCGTAAGGAAATAAAATATTCGGGCAATAAGCGCCAAGCAGTTGATCTAATTGTTCTTTTTCAAAACCGGCTATTTGGAAAATGCCCGCTTGTTTGACTTCAACTAAAAATATGACTTTGTCTTTAAGTTTTGCCGTAACGGTAACGGATAAAACGACTTCATGCGCGTTTGACTCAAGGATTGAATTAGCAACGTCAAGATCAACGCCGACTTCTGGTTGTAAATTTTCGCGGAATATTTGCGGTGTATTTGGCGTTTCCAAAGATATATCTTTAGTGTAAATCCGTTGAATTTCCAGTATTTGCTGAGGGGGCGTTTTTTGAGCGTTATCTGTCATAAGATTTCTCCATATTTGCAGTTAAAAAAATCACTTTTCTAGTGGTAATTTAGCGTCTTGCCAAGCTTTAATACCACCGGCTAAAACGCGAACGTTTGTGAATTCGTTTTTACTGAGTGTTTCGGCTGAACGTGCTGCCTGTTGATCTATGGCGCAGGCAATAATAATCGGTTTGTTTTTATATTTATCCAATTTTTTTAATTTATTCTTTAATTCGGCATCAGGAATGTTTATAGCGTTAATAATATGTCCGGTTTTAAATGCTGCGCTATCGCGGATATCCAGTACAATAGCATTTTCATGGTTAATCATAAGTACAGCCGTTTGCGGAATGACGCGTTTTGCGCCGCCGGCGATAAAAAACAGCTCATAAATAGCAATAGCAACAACTAGTACGATCAATAATGCGCTAAGCTGCCAATGGTGTGTAAAAAATGCAATGTAATTTTCCATGGTTTTATGGTTCTCTTAAGGTATCTATTTGCGCAAGCGCATATTATACATATTTTAACGAAGAAGCCATCTTTTATTTCAGCCCAGTAGTAAACATTTGGTTAACCCGTCATTCCGTGTACGTTTCTAAGGGGCGGTTTTTAGAGGGAAGGCTTTTGTTTGACAAATTGAAAAAAATTGCGATATTTATTGAATTTGTGTTTGACAGAGAAAATCAGTTAATTCCCACATCCTTTTCTCCAGAGTGGGTTCAAAAGAAACAAGAAGTAGAATTCAGAATAACAAAGCAGTTTTGGGTAAAACAGCATGATGACGTGTCCCGCTATGCTAAAAGGTGCGAAGGGACAGAAAAAGGGGGGGCAAGTTCAGGACTTTTTAGATGAAACGAAACAGAAAATAAATGAATGTAGTTTCTCCCCGCCAGCATTAGAAAAACATCTTAATGAAAATGAACTTGAAGAACTTGGGAGTCCATCATTGCGCAGCGCACAGAAAAAAATGGAAGAACATTTTACGGGGAGTCGGACAAAGGAACGATATCCTCTGTTAGATACGGAAAGATTTGGGGGGACATCGTTTTTTGTTGGACTAGGAAACTTTTTTTTGGCATTACCGTTAGGTTTAGGATGCGGCATAAAAAAATGGATAACAGTGACCGCATTTTTTTCTCATGAAAAACCGGCAACAAGTGAAAAATTAGATGTTTTGCAAACTGCAGCACAACCGGTATTTGGATTCTAATAAAAATAACTCAAAATTGAATTCGATAGGTGTTGATTTGTCAATTTTGAATTATTTAAGAGATCCATATCATATCACCAATAAACACATCCGGCATATCGATTTTATTCTTTAAAAACCGATAAATAGAATTATTGTTTGACCCATCGCTTTAATATCATTATATTATGGTTCGGAAGATGGGATACTTTCCTATCTCCTATTTTCTAATTCCTAAAAGAGGTGAAAATGATGGACGGAAATCTTATTGATCGGTTTGAGCGGCAGGTTGAGGCGTTAATTAAGAAGCATGAACGGCTTAAGCAAGAAAATACGAGTTTGCGAGAGACTCAGGCATCGTTAATTTCCGAGCGCAATACGCTTTGCAGTAAAAATCAAACAACGATTCAAAGTGTTGAACAGATGATTAAGCGTCTTGAGGTAGCCGGAGAAGAAAATGTCGGATCAGGGTCATAACATTTCAGTTAGCGTTTTAGGAAAACCCTATCAGATTAAATGTCCGGTTGGCGTCGATCAAGATTTGCAGAATGCCGCTGTTTTTTTAGATGAAAAAATGCGGGAAGTGCGCGATGTTGGGAAGGTTATCGGTACAGATCGCGTTGCTATTCTTACTGCGCTTAATATTGCATTTGATTACTTAAATTTGCAGAAAAAAGAAAATAAGACAATTGATGAAATGGCAGAACGTATTTGCAATATGCAGAAAAAAATCAATGAAGTCTTAACACAATACGAACAAATTGAGTTATGATGATGCAACTGTCCGCTAAGGTGACGAGTAATGCGTTTATGAGCCTAATCATAGATGAGGGGTTCGCTCTGTTTTGCTGTTGTGCACACCTATTCAATTAGGAAGCCTGATGTAAAATATATGATCCCCACCTTGACCTAAAATGGTTCAGGGTAACGGTTACTCGTCAACTTTAGCGGATTTTTTTTGGAGTGTCTTATGAACGATCGCAAACAAGCTCGTCATACAATTAACGCAAAACGTGAGGTGCTTTCTGTAGAGGAGCGGCATTTGGCTGCTGAGAAAGCCGCTGATTTTATTGTTAATGACGAAGTTTTCTCATCGAGTCAGCGTATTGCTTGCTATCTTGCTCGAGGCGCTGAAATTGATCCTATGCCGATTATTAAAAAAATATGGGCGCAGGGAAAAACTTGTTATTTGCCGATTTGCTGTTTTGATAAGAAAGGGCATATGTATTTTGTTGAATATGTGTTTGGCGATGAACTTGCCTGTAATAAATTTAATATTGAAGAACCTGCTTTTCGTGAAGATCGTTTAATTATGCCGGAAGAGCTGGATTTGGTTTTAATGCCGCTTTTTGCATTTGATCAGTCCGGCAATCGTTTGGGAACCGGCGGTGGATATTATGATCGAGCGTTTTCATTTTTAAATAAATCTCCTCGTCCTCAAAAACCGCGTCTTATTGGTTTAGCTTATTCTTTTCAGGAAATCTCCGATATCCCAGCAGAAAGTTGGGATGTTCCGATGGACGGTATTGTAACAGAGTCCAGCATTCAGTTTTTTTGATTTTGCAGGTTGGGCTAAGCCCCCATGCGGCAATTAAGAACTGTTTAAATTAAAGTTTTTTTGAACTTTAATTATTTTATAAAACGTCTATTAAGCGCAACCCAACAAGATTGTTGGGCTG
>CBDVDN010000067.1:0-6500 GCA_965372775.1 uncultured Gammaproteobacteria bacterium | reverse complement strand
CAATGTCGCAGTGGGTTTCAAAATAATATTTATCGTTTTTTCATGTTATGTTGGCATGTTTTTTTATGGGGTTGTCAGCGTTGTTTTTACCGATATTGAAACAAAGTAGTTGACTTATGATAGGTTTTAAAAGCAGGGCGCAAAGACGTTGATAATAGTGCTTTTCTATTAAGGTATTTAACGGTTTTGGCAATGGGACTGAAAGTTTTTCTTCAAATTTTACAGTTCTTTGGTGATCTTCTGGAAAGGAGCTTTGTTGTTCGGTTGGCGAATGTGTTAGCTTGGTTTTTGAGAAAATTAGATCATGGGGGAATTGGTCTTCCGGTGATCCTTGTAGAGCAGGAAAGTTAAGCAAATCGGTTGCATTTAGTGTAATAATTTGTTGTGTTTGTGGTTTTGTAAACATAATTTTATTTAAATAGAGAATAATTCTGTTGCTAAATTCATTGGGATTTTTTAAAATCAATAACATATTTTACTTATAGAAGCTCGTTTGTCAATAAACAGTTACAAATTTGTGTGGAAATAGAACAAAAAATAGACGTTTTCCTTGGTATAAGTCCTTTTTTAGACATTTTTGTTAAAAAAACAAAGTTTAGGAGAAAAATTATGAGAATTGGTGTTCCTACAGAAATCAAAAACCACGAATATCGTGTTGGTTTGGTGCCAGGTAGTGTGCGAGAGCTTCTTTTGCACGGTCATGAAGTGTTGATTCAGAAAGGCGCTGGACATGGAATAGAAGTGAGCGATCAGGAGTATGAGCTAGTTGGTGCAAAGATTGTTGAGACTGCTGAAGATGTATTTGCGGAAGCTGATATGATTGTGAAGGTCAAAGAGCCGCAGCCGAATGAATGCAGAATGTTAAGAGAAGGGCAGGTTATTTTTACTTATCTTCATTTGGCAGCCGAACCAGAGATTACAAAATTATTAATGGATTCTAAATGTGTTGCAATTGCGTATGAAACAGTGACGGATTCAGATGGAAAACTGCCATTGTTAGCGCCTATGAGTGAAGTGGCTGGTCGGTTAGCAACTCAAGCGGGTATACATTACTTGGAGAAAGCACAAGGCGGACGCGGCATATTGCTTGGCGGTGTTCCGGGTGTATCACCAGCTGATGTGGTCGTTCTTGGCGGCGGAAGCGTTGGAACAGAAGCGCTTCGTATGGCAGTCGGTTTGGGCGGTCGTGTGACTGTGCTGGATAAATCATTGCCGCGATTGCGGGAACTGCAAGCGCAGTTTGGTTCAGAATTAAATGTTATTTGTGCTAATCAAGAGATGTTAGAGCAATATGTTTTGAATGCAGATTTGCTAGTTGGTGCTGTTTTAATAAAGGGAGCTGCCGCACCGAAATTAGTGTCAAGAGAATTGGTTAAGCGTATGCGAAAACATTCGGTGATTGTCGATGTTGCCATTGATCAAGGCGGTTGTATTGAAACAAGTCGTCCGACAACACATAGCGATCCGATTTATGTTGAAGAAGATGTCATTCATTATTGTGTGACGAATATGCCGGGCGCTGTGCCGCGGACTTCTGCATTTGCTTTAAATAATGCGACTTTGCCTTTTGTAATTAAATTAGCAGATAAGGGTTATGAGCGCGCTTTATCGGATGATAAATATTTCTTAGATGGTTTAAATGTTCATCATGGATTGATGACGTGTAAAGCTGTAGCGGATTCGTTGGGTTTGGATTATGTTTCTCCAATAAAATGAATATGTAGTGGCGACCCTTGCGGTCGTCCATCCTTTCAGAAATTTTGTAAAAAAATATGTAGCGGCACGGCGTGCCGTGCATATAGATTAAAAAAGAAGACAAGGGAATAAACAATGCTTTCATGTTTTAAAAAGAGTTCAAGTAAAACCGATATTCCGATTACTTTGCTGTTATCAGAGCAATTATCCGTTTGGTTAAAACGGAAACCGAAGTATGTAAAAAATTGGGTGAAACAATCTGGTTTTGCGGCAAATGCAGGGCAGACGTGTTTAGTACCGGACACTAAGGGCAATCTTAGCCGCGTTCTAGTTGGGATAAGTGATGTTGATGATATTTGGGCTATTGCGGGATTGCCTCTAACTTTACCAGAACAGTCTTATTATTTGGATATAAATTTAGAAGGTCATTTGTTGCAGCAGACGGTTATTGCTTGGGGGTTAGGTGCGTATCAGTTCGAGCGATATAAATTAACAGATCGTAATTCAGCAAAGTTGGTGCTTCCTAAACACTTATCCATTTTGAGTATTGATAATATTGTTTCGTCAATTTATTTTATTCGTGATTTGATTAATTCTTCAGCGGCAGATTTAACGCCTTTGGGGTTAACGAAAGTTGCGATGATGTTGGGAAAGAAATATCGCGCTTCGGTTTCTCAGTTAACTTCCGGCGCTATTCTTGAAAAATTATATCCGGCGACGTGGACGATTGGGTCAGCGAGTTATAATGCGCCGCGTATAATCGATTTGCGTTGGGGGAATAAAAGACATCCTAAATTGGTTTTAATCGGAAAAGGCGTTTGTTTTGACGCTGGTGGTCTTAATATGAAATCCGGTAAAGGGATGGCGCTCATGAAAAAAGATATGGCAGGCGCGGCTTATGCTTTGGGCTTGGCAAAAATGATTATGGAAGAAAATTTGCCGGTGAGATTGCGCGTATTAATTCCAGCGATAGAAAATGTTGTATCCGGTGGTGCTTATCATCCCGGAGATGTTATTAAAATGCGAAATAATGTAACAGTAGAAGTGACGAATACAGATGCAGAAGGGCGTTTGATTTTAGCGGACGCATTGCTTGAGGCGACAGTAGATGAACCGGATCTTTTGATTGATTTTGCGACATTGACAGGTGCTGGGCGTATCGCGTTAGGAACAGATATGCCTGCTATGTTTTGTAATGATGAAAAATTATCGCAAGCTATTTTAGCTTTTTCCGATCAAGAATATGATCCAATGTGGCAGATGCCCTTATATGCACCTTATTTCGATTTGTTAAAAAGCAATATTGCGGATATTAAAAATGCAGCGAGTGAACCTTACGGGGGTGCAATTATAGCCGCGTTATTTTTGTTGGCTTTTATACCGAACGATATACCATGGATACATTTTGATATGATGGCTTGGAATCTGACATCACGTCCCGGACGACCGGAAGGCGGCGAAGCCATGGGACTTCGCGCCGTGTTTGGTTATTTAAAGCATCGATTTAGTTTGCGGCATTAAAAGTCGTTTTCGTTTTTGTAAATTTTCAGATCAAGTTTTTTTTCGCTTTTTCCGACAATGCAGGCTGTGACTGTGTCGCCGGTAATATTTATGATTGTGCGTAACATGTCGACGATGCGGTCTATCCCGATAACTAAACCTATGCCTTCAAGCGGCAGACCAGCTTGCTGCAATACCATAGCGAGCGTGAGAATGCCAGCGCTTGGTACGCCCGCTGTACTCATGGCAGTAATGGTGGTCATGATAATAATCATGCCGTAGATCGGTAGAGTTAAGGCGACATGATAGACGTGTGCAATAAATACGGCTGCAACGCCTTGCATAATGCCCGTACCATTCAAGTTAATGTTGGCGCCTAATGGAATGATGAAAGAAGTAATTGAAGAATTTACGCCCAGTTTGTTCTCAGTTGTATCTAAGTTAATGCCGATTGTGGCATTGCTGCTGGAACTGCTAAATGCAAATAGCATGGTCGTATACATTTTTTTAAAAAAGGTAATAGGATTTAATCTGGCTAAGCAAGTTAAAGCGAGACTGTAAACACCAAAGAGCTGAATGATTAAGGCTATTAAGATGGTTAGAAAGTAAGCCAGTAAAGAGTTAAAGAAATTCAAACCAATTTTAGCAAAAGCAGCGCCAAGCAAACAAAAAACGCCATAAGGCGCAAACCGCATGACGATATCAATAAGTTTCATCAAGACTTTATTGAGATCATTGAAAAAATCGGCAATATGCTTACCGGCTCGACCGGTCATGGAAATTGCAATGCCAATGAGAATGGCAAAGGTGATAATCTGTAATAGGTTGCCGTTTGCCATAGCATTGATTGGATTGGTTGGAACGATATTCAATAAGAGCGTTTTGAGTGATTGTGGTGTGGCAATATGGAAATTATTAGAAATTGTGAGGCGACTGTTACTGCCGACATGAAATAATGTTGCAAGCGTTAATGCAATACTGACAGCAATAACATTACCGATTATAAATAATAATAAGGTTTTTGTTCCTAATTTTCCTAGCTGCTTGCAGTCACCGAGGCCGGATGTGCCGCAAATCAGTGCGACAAAAACAACTGGAACGATTAACATTTTCAATAATTCAATAAAAATTTTTCCGACTATATCGAACAAACCGTTTACGATGTAGATATTAATGAAAGTTGATTGAGGCGCGGCTCGAATAATAAATCCGACCGCAAGCCCTAAAGCCATACCGATCAGGATTTTAGTTGTTAAACTAAAATGACGTTTTTTCGATTTTTTGAAAAGGTTTCGTAAGTGCATTGGGCTGTCTCAATTAATATGTGTATATAGTAATGATATTATGTATATAATATCAAGTTTTTTTAAAAGTATTGATGTATATAGATGGGAATGAATAAATGTCTCGAATTGAATTAAATCTTAAACCGTCTTGGCGGTTTTTTAGTGTATTGATGGTACTGCATCTCTTAGCGATTGCAGCAATAGGATGCGCTAATATTTTTGTTTTTTGTAAAATTGTGTTGATGGTCTGTGTGCTGATGAGCGGATATTGCTTTTGTTGGTTTATAGCATTACATCATGGAGAGAGGGTTATTTCAAAGTGTTATTTTGCGAACGAACAATGGATTTTGGCAGATCGAAAAGGTCGCATCTATCAAGCAGAGTTTTTTGGGGCGCGTTTTGTTTCTCCTTATGTGACAATTCTTAATTTTAGACTGATCGATAAAGGTAAACGTAAAACTATTATAATATTTTCTGATTCTTTGGATGGGCAAACTTTTCGTAAGTTTCGCGTTGAATTGTTGGGGTGATTTCTAAACTGCGGCGGCGCCGGAAACAATTTCCGCAAGTTCCGTTGTAATAGAGGCTTGACGTGCTTTGTTGTAATCAAGTTGTAATTCATGCAGCATGTCTTCTGCATTGTCGGTTGCGCTTTTCATTGCAATCATTCGTGCAGCTTGCTCGCAAGCTAGATTTTCTACGACAGTTTGATAGATTTGTGATTCAACATAACGTTTTAACAGTCGGTCTAAAAGGATTTTTGCATCGGGTTCGTAGAGGTAATCCCAATGGTGTGTCAATAAGTCTTTGCCTCCCGCAGGCGGCAGCGGCAGAAGCTGTTCAATGTAAGGTTTTTGAACCATAGAGTTTACAAATTCGTTGGCGATGATATATAAGGCATCTAATTTCCCTTGTTCAAAAGAATCTAACATGACTTTTATAACGCCAATCAGATTGTGAACGGTGGGTTTGTCTCCCGTATATTTAGCGTGCGCGACGAGGTTGCCTAGGTTTCTAAATATGGATTCCCCTTTGTTGCCGATCATACAAATATCAATATTAGCGTCTTTTTGCTGCCAGGTTTTAATGCTTTTTGTTGCGAGTTTGAACATGTTGAGATTAAAGCCACCGCATAAGCCTCGGTCGGTCGATACTACGATATAACCGACATTTTTAATATCTTTTTTGTGTGTTAAGTAAGGGTGATGATATTCAGAATGCGCTTTGGCTAAGTGTCCGATAACCTGGCGGATTTTTGAAGCATAAGGGCGGGAGGTTGTCATACGCTCTTGGGCTTTTCGCATTTTGCAGGAAGAGATCATTTCCATCGCTTTTGTGATTTTTTTGGTGTTCTTGATGCTTTTTGATTTGGCCTGAATTTCTCGTACAGTCGGCATGAAATTAATATCCTGCTAAGCGTTTAAAAAAGCCGCCTTCGAAGTCAATATGCTTCGAGGACGATAAAAAATCGATTTTTTAAGCAGCTTGTGCGGTTAATTTTTTAATATGTGCGCTCAAGCGGCTCTTATGACGAGCAGCTTTGTTTTTATGAATCAAGCCCTTAGTTGCCATACGGTCGATAATCGGAACAGCGGTTTTATAGGCTTCGCGTGCGCCTTCAATGTCTTTGTTTTCAATGGCAAGCCGTACTTTTTTAATGTAAGTACGCAGCATTGAGCGCCGGCTTGCATTATGTTTGCGCCGCACTTCCGCTTGTCTTGCTCGTTTTCTTGCTTGTATTGTATTTGCCACAGTTAATCTCCAAGTAAACTAAATATCGTGTAGGTTGACATCTTGCATATATCTTGTGCTGAAGTCAAGTGATTATTGAATTTCCTCTGAATTGTCATTGATCTTTTTTAAACCATATACTATTATCCCAAGCATGAACTGCAAAGGCGATTGTTGGAATAATGCGATAGTTGAAAGTTTCTTTCATACGTTAAAAATTAAATTAAATATTGTTAGTAATATAAGGCAAAAAAGAAAGCATAAAATAAGTATCTTCTCTATAATTTA
>CBDVDN010000066.1:0-6720 GCA_965372775.1 uncultured Gammaproteobacteria bacterium | reverse complement strand
ATACTTTTAAATACTTATCTTTTATTTGCTGTAACAGGGCTATTATATAATTACTTTTATTAAAAAAAAGGTTATATTATTAAAGAAAAAAAGTAAAAAAAAACTTTAATGGAAGGGGAAAAAGCAGATGAACAACAAGTTTCCAAATCAGAACCTTCTGTTGCTGAACCATCTAAAAAGGCGCAATCGTCAGATCACTCCACAATTCCTGAATCAAACGCATCACAAAATGAAACAGGAAAAAAAGACAGCGGATTGATCGATATTGAACGCGCCAAAAAAATTCCGCCTTGTCCAGTAAGAGAAAAAGAAGGATTTGTCGATCCGTTGTTAGATTGTTTGGTGATGTTGACACAGCTTCATGAACACCCGATGTCGCCGCATGCTTTAATCGCCGGTTTGCCGTTAGTGAAAAATCGGTTGACACCGCAATTATTTATTCGCGCTGCACATCGTGCTGGTTTTTCTTGTCGTATGGTTGAACGTCCCTTAAAACGTATTTCTCAATTGCTTTTACCCGCTGTTTTAATTTTAAAAGATAATCGCGCATGTATTTTAAATAAATTAGATGCTGAGGGTTCTGTAGAAGTTATTTTTCCAGAATGCGGAGGTGGTATTTCTAAAGTTTCTTTAGAAGAATTACAAAATAGCTTTTCTGGTTTTTCAATTTTTGTGAAGCCAGCGTATAAATTTGAAGGCAGAGCGGATCAATTTAACGTTGCGAGTAAAAAATCATGGTTTTGGGGAACGCTTTGGAACTATCGAGGTGTTTATGCGCAAGTTGTTGTTGCAGCATTCTTAATTAATCTATTTGCGCTAGCGACACCGCTTTTTATTATGAACGTTTATGATCGTGTTGTACCAAATTTTGCAGTTGAAACGTTATGGGTGCTTGCGATTGGTGTGGGTATTGTGCTTGGCTTTGATTTTCTTTTAAAAATATTACGTGGTTATTTGATAGATTCTGCGGGCAAAAAGGCGGATACCATTCTTGCAGGGACATTATTTCAGCAAGCAATGGGCGTTAAAATGGAAGCCAAGCCGAGTTCATCTGGCGCTTTTGCTAGTAATATTCGGGAATTCGAGGTCTTACGAGATTTTTTCACATCAGCAACTGTGGCAACATTTGTTGATTTACCTTTTATTTTTATTTTTATTGCGATCATTTGGGCAATTGGCGGTGTAGTAGCGATAGTGCCGCTTATTGCCATTCCCATTATATTTTGTGGCGCGTATTTCTTAGAGATTCCTATTAGAAAGGCGGTTGAAAAATCTGTTTTTGGTGCAACTCAAAAGCATGCCATCTTAGTAGAAGCCATTAATCGATTGGAGACCATTAAAAGTTTATCTGCTGAAGGAACGTTACAACGAAAGTGGGAGCAATATGTTGGTATTACGGCAAAGGCCGGATTAACGTCTCGATTTTTTTCTGCATTAGCTGTTAATTTTACTTCTTTTACGCTTCAACTCATTACCATTGCCATTGTTGTTGTGGGTGTCTATTTAATTGCAGTGAATAAATTAACAGTTGGTGGATTAATTGCCTGTGTTATTTTAAATGGACGTGCGGTTGCGCCATTAGCCCAACTTACTGCATTAATTACGCGATTTAATCAATCTAGATTAGCTTTAAAAGGTTTAAATCGCGTTATGGAATTGCCAACAGAGCGAGACGAGCAAAAACGTTTTATACATAGGCCCATTTTTAAAGATAGTATTGAATTTCATCAAGTTTGTTTTCAATATCCGGGGCAAGATAATTTTGCAATAAAAGGGATTAGTTTTAAGGTAAAAGCGGGCGAAAAAGTTGCAATATTAGGACGCATGGGATCGGGTAAAAGTACGATTCATCGTCTCATCATGAATTTATATTCGCCGACAGAAGGCGGGGTATTTATTGATGGTGTTGACATGACGCAAATTGACCCGGCAGATATTCGGCGAAACGTGGGTTATGTATCGCAAGATTATTCACTGTTGTATGGAACGGTTCATGAAAATATTTCATTGTCGTTACCTTGGGCGAACGACGTATCGGTTTTGCAAGCAGCTAAATTAGCGGGTGTAGATGAATTCATCAAAAAACATCCTTCAGGGTTTGCGATGCACGTGGGTGAGCAGGGAGTTGGCTTATCGAATGGACAAAGGCAAGCGATTGCTATTGCGCGTGCGATTTTATCGAATCCTTCTATTTTATTATTAGATGAGCCGACGAGTAATATTGATACCCGAACGGAACAACTAATTAAAACCAATCTAAAACAATATATGGTAAATAAAACACTCATTTTAATCACACATAAACAAACGATGTTAGAGTTAGCTGATCGATTGATTGTGTTGGATGATGGAAAAATTGTAGCGGATGGACCTAAAGCACAAGTATTAGATGCTTTGCAAAAAGGTCAAATTAAACAGGAAGGAATGGAATGATGGACGAAAATAAATCAATTAATGATTTGATTAAAAAAGCGGATGAGAATAAAAAACAGGAGAATGAATCGTATGCGGCTCAGCAAGCTTCGAATGTTGAACAGCAGCAACAAGCATCATCAGAAAATACTAATCAAACTTCAAATACCAATCCAATAGGGCAGAAAGATGCTTCGGGATCGCTGCAAGCGCAGGAATCTGAGGCAGAGGTATCAGAAAAAACGCCAACGAATCAATCAGATTTAGCTCAAGCAAAAGCAGAGCATCATGAGCAGCAAGATACCGAACCAAAAGGTTCAGATCAAAAACCAAACGAACAGCGAAATACTGAATCAAAAAGTCCAGATCAAGAATCGAAGCAGCCTGTTTCGCCGCCACCAGAAGCCAAAAAAATAAAAATTTCCATTTCGCGTGAAGATTTAGAAAGGATGAAACTTGCGCGAGAAGATGTTGATTTTGTGGGTGACAGCAAAGCGGCAATGCTGGCTAAATCTACTCCGCTATCAAAAGTTTTACTATTTCTTATTATTTTTGTACTTATCGTAGGCTTAGTTTGGGCGGCGTTTTCAAATCTTGATGAGTTAGTCAGAGGGATTGGGAAAGTTGTTCCAGCCTCGCACGTGCAGAACATACAAAATTTAGAAGGCGGTATTTTATCGAAAATTTTAGTAAAAGAAGGAGATTCTGTAAAAAAAGGGCAGATACTCTTAAAATTGGATAACACGAGATTTTTATCGCAGTATTCTGAAGTGTATTCACAATATATTTCAAAATTAGCTTGTGTTTTGCGGCTTGACGCGGAAATTAATAACAAAAAAACGATAACCTTTCCTCCCGAAGTGTTAAAAAATCAAAAATTAATTCATCGACAAAATCATTTGTTTGCTTCTAGAAAAAAAGCTTTTAAAAACACAATAGATAATTTGAAAAATAGTTACAATTTATTTCAAAAAGAAATAAAAATCGTCGAACCGCTTGTGAAAAAAGGTGTGATGTCTCGAGTAGAATTATTGAGATTAAAAAGAGATGCAGCGTCATTTAAAACACGTTTGGATTCTTATAAAGATGCATATTATGAAAAAATATTAACGCACTTAGTCGAAGAGCGCGCAGATGTTGAGAGATATATTGAAAGTTTAAAGGCTTTAAAAGATCGTGAGCAACGTACAGTTATTCGTTCGCCAGTCAATGGTATTGTTAAACAAATTTACGTGAATACATTAGGTGGTGTTGTAAAACCGGCTGTGCTGATTATGGAAATTGTACCGCTAAAAGACCAATTAATTATTGAATCGCGTATTCGTCCAGAAGATATTGGATTTATTAAAATCGGACAAAAAGCAACGATTAAAATAACAGCTTATGATTATTCAGTTTATGGTGGGCTTAAAGCGGTCGTTACAAATATTAGTGCAGATACAAGTATTGACGCAACAGGAAGAAGTTTTTACGAAGTCACGCTTAGAACGGATAAAAACTATTTGGGCGAGAAAAAAGGGAATTTTCCCATTATTCCGGGCATGGTCGCTTCCGTTGATATTATGACAGGTGAAAAATCTGTTTTGACTTATATCTTAAAGCCGATTTTAAGAGCCAAAGAAAAATCATTAAGGGAGCGGTAGTTTAATGTTACGTTGAAACGATCGAGTAACTGATAGTTATTTGATTTTTTGGAAAAAGGATTGATGGTTGAGAATTTAGGGCTGGAATCGCTTCTCTATGATTTTTATGTATGAAATCCAATGCAACAATTCTTTAGATCTTTTTTACTATGAAAAAAAATAAAAAATTTTATAAAGTGCAGGCGAGCGGAAATGATTTTGTCTTGATGCTTCATCAAGATTTTCCTATTTCGATTGATGCTATGCCGGCATTCGCTAAAAAAGTTTGTGAGCGTCATTTTGGTATTGGTGCTGATGGTTTGATTTTTTTAGTTCCCAATCCTGTATTTTCTGATTATTCCTATTCATGGCATTTTTATAATTCAGATGGTTCTCGTGCGGAAATGTGTGGTAATGGTGCGCGGTGTGCGACTTGGCTTGCTGTAAAGTTGGGTTTAGCGCAAGAAAAACATGCTTTTAATACAGATGCTGGTATTATACATGCGACCGTTAATTTGGAGGGAAAATCTGTAAAAATTTTATTATGCGAGCCAACGAATCAAAAAATAAATTTATTATGTGAAGTTGATAATGAAAAATATACAGTTCATTTTGTGAATACGGGTGTGCCGCATGCTGTTTTGGTTGTTGATGATGTGAAGGCGGTTTTTGTTAATGATTTAGGTTCCAAAATTCGGTATAATTCTGTCTTTGGAAAAGCAGGTGCTAATGTTAATTTTGTACAAATTATTGATGATGAAAATTTATTAATTAGAACGTATGAACGTGGATTGGAAAAAGAAAGTTTTGCGTGCGGAACCGGTGCGGCTGCATCAGCGATTATAACACACTCATTAGGTCTGACAAAAAATGAAGTTAATGTAAAAACAATTAAAGATGAATTGTTGTACGTTCAAATTCGAAATAATTTTGTTTTCTTAGAGGGAATGGCTCAACTGGTTTATGAAGGCGAATATGTCCTTGGAGCATAAAAAATGAAAAAATATAATATCGCAATTGTTGGTGCGACTGGAAATATAGGAAGAGAAGTTTTTAAAATATTAAAAGAAAGATCTTTTCCAGTTAATCATATTGTTGCACTGGCTTCTTAAAAATCCGAAGGAAAGACAATCAAAATAGATAACGATTCTATTCTAATTCATAATTTATCAACATATAATTTTTCTGATATTGATATAGCGTTTTTTTGTGTTGGGAAGAATATTGCCAAACAATATGCTCCAAATGCTGTAAAATTCGGCGCGATCGTTATCGATAATAGTGCTTATTTTAGGATGGATGCTGATGTTCCATTAATAGTGCCGGAAGTGAACCCAGAAGCAATTGAAAATTATAAAACTCGAAATATTATTGCAAATCCGAATTGTTCGACTATTCAAATGGTGGTTGCATTAAAACCGCTGCATGATAATTTTCATATTAAGCGTGTGGTTGTTTCAACTTATCAAGCAGTTTCTGGTGCAGGGAAAAAAGCGATAGATGAATTGAAAATGCAATCAATAGGTTATAAAAAAACATTGCCGAAAGTTTTTTCTAAACCTATTGCTTTTAATGTTATTCCACATATCGATGAATTTTTGGATGAAGGTTTAACAAAAGAAGAATGGAAAATGCAGGTCGAAACACAAAAAATCTTAGATTCAGCTATTCAAGTTCATGCTAATTGTGCGCGTGTGCCGGTAATGAATGGACATGCAGAATATGTGAATATTGAGACAGATCTTCCGATAAGTGTTAAAGATGCGAAAAGGATTTTGGCAAAATCTTCAGGTATAAAAGTAATCGATGAATCGAATGGCTATGTTACGCCGCTAGATATTTCTGGTTTGGATGACGTTTATATTTCTCGTGTTAGAAAAGACACGAGCGTTCAAAACGGATTAAGTTTTTGGTGTGTTGCTGATAATTTAAGAAAAGGCGCAGCTTTAAATGCGGTTCAGATTGCAGAGCTGTTTTGAATCTAAATCTTCAATGCTTTATGAATTCTTTGCGCAGCTTTTTTAATATCCTTGAGAGTCGGCATGAGTGCGATGCGTATAAAATCTTCTCCTGGATTTTTTCCAGAAACAGGTTGCGTTAAAGCTGTGCCGGGCATGACTATGATACCTATTTCAAGCAGTCTTTCTGCAAGTTCTGTTCCAGTCATGCCTTTTGGCGTTTTTTGCCAAATAAAAAAGGTTGAATCCGATTGCGTGCGTGGCAAGCCTTTTTCAACAAAAGCATCAATTAGTATTTGCCTTTTTACTTGATAGGATTTTCTTAAATTTTCAACATATTTTGTGTCGTTTAAGGCTAGAATAGCAGCGTGCTGAATAAAATTTGGAGATCCGTCGTCCTGACGGTTTTTTAGCTTATTAAATCCTTCTATGATTTGTGCATCACCTGCAGCAAATCCGATGCGGTATTCAGTCATATTGTTACGTTTGGATAAGGAATAAAACGCAATAATACCTTCTTTTGTAATTTCTAAAATGCTATGCGGTTTTTTATCAAAATAGAGTTCGATATAAGCGCCTTCATCAGCAGCAATAATGATATTATGTTTATGCGTCCAATTAATAAGTTTTTCATACCATTCGTAAGGGGCGCTTTTTCCAGTCGGAGAATTAGGATAATTAATCCAAATCATTTTGGCTTTTTGTGTGATGTCATTTGGGATTTTTTC
>CBDVDN010000065.1:0-6738 GCA_965372775.1 uncultured Gammaproteobacteria bacterium | reverse complement strand
AGTTTCCTAAAAATTTACCGCGGGTGAAAGGACGTAATTCGTTCGGCGTTTACCACAAAAGAATACAATTTGCCTGTCTTACGATCTATTGCTATACTTCTCACCATTCAAAAATTTAATGATTTACCACAAAGGTATGACAATGACTGAACTCAACCCAATCTATGAAAAACTAGAAAATTTTAAAACCCGTTTAGATGATCTACGGGGGTATCTTTGACTACGCTAATAAAAGCGAGCGTCTCAATGAAATCGAAAAAGAATTAGAAAATCCAGACATCTGGACTCAGCAGGAACGTGTTCAAACTTTAGGAAAAGAGCGCTCTATTCTGCACAAAACCGTTAACCTTATTGTTAATCTAACCAGCAATTTACAAGACACAGAAGAATTGCTTGAACTTGCCACATCGGAAAATGACGAATCCGCCATTAACGAAATTCTGATTGATCTAGATAAACACGAAAAAGAACTTGCTCAATTAGAATTTCAGCGCATGTTCTTTAACAAAATGGATCCCAATAATGCATACTTAGATATTCAATCCGGTTCTGGCGGAACGGAAGCGCAAGACTGGGCAAATATGCTGCTTCGTATGTATCTAAGATGGGGGGAACGGCGCGGATTTAAAACAGAACTTATGGAAGTATCCGCTGGCGAAGTTGCAGGCATCAAAAGCGCAACAATTAAATTTGAAGGCGATTATGCTTACGGCTGGCTGCGTACTGAAACAGGAATTCACCGATTGGTTCGAAAATCCCCCTTCAATGCCAATCAAAAACGTCATACTTCTTTTGCTTCTGTTTTTATTTATCCTGAAATCAGTGATAATATCGATATCGAAATTAATCCAGCAGACTTACGCATCGATACATATCGCGCGAGCGGCGCCGGCGGACAACACGTCAATCGAACCGACTCGGCTGTTCGTATTACACACAAACCGACCAACACCGTCGTTCAATGTCAAAACGAACGCTCACAGCACAAAAACAAATCACAGGCAATGAAACAATTACGCGCACGGCTTTACGAACTAGAATTAAAAAAACGTCAAAGTGAACAGCAAGCGCTAGAAGAATCAAAATCCGACATTGGCTGGGGCAGCCAAATCCGCTCTTATGTGCTAGACGAATCACGCATTAAAGACTTAAGAACCGGCATAGAATCCCACAACACCAAAGCCGTTCTCGACGGTGACTTAGATAGATTCATCGAAGAAAGTCTCATGCAGGGGTTAGAATAAATCACAAAACTCACCTGTTACATACATTGCCGCATGTGTAGCATTTGATTTATCTCCATGAACAAAGGATTGAAAAAATGTTATCAATGATTGAAATTTTGTTCTCCGAGAATCGCCGTTTTTAGGTGCAACTATGCAACTAAGATATTAATATCTCCCCCCGGCTTTAACTCTTTCTCTTTTTTTTCTTGAAACATATTATTTTTTATTTAATGTTTAAATATTAACCGCTTTTTTATAAAAAACCGCTCTCTCGACAAAACTCCCTTAATGCAGACGATTTTATTTTAATGAAATACGCAAAAAAAACAAGCCCTTTCCCCATATATGGTATAAAATTCTTTTTTTATCTCAACACAGCCACATTAGGAATACAAAAAATGTCAGATGAAACGCAACAAACGCCGATAGATGAAAATGAACTCATCACACAGCGTAAAATGAAATTAGCTGAATGGCGCAAAACCAGCCTGGCTTTTCCGAATACTTTTCGAAGAACAGCGCTGGCTGCTAAACTACATGAGCAGTACAGCCAAGAAGATAACGAATCCTTACAATCTAAAAAAATTCAAGTCAAGGCTGCTGGACGCATTATGCTATGCCGTATCATGGGTAAAGCCAGCTTTATTCAAATACAAGATGTATCTGGACATATACAATGCTACCTTCGCAAAAATGACTTGCCTGAGGGTCAATATGACGAATTCAAAAAATGGGATCTCGGCGATATCATCGGTATTGAAGGATTCGTATTTAAAACCAAAACTGGCGAACTGTCCATACACGCTGAAAATATTCAATTATTAACCAAATCGCTGCGCCCCCTTCCGGACAAATTTCATGGTTTAACTGACAAAGAAGTACGTTATCGTCAACGTTATGTTGATTTAATTGCTAATGAAGACTCACGGCGAATTTTTCAAATCCGAACGAAAACCGTTAATGCACTACGCAATTTTTTAAATAAACACGACTTCTTAGAAGTCGAAACGCCAATTATGCACGTACTCCCCGGTGGAGCTGCTGCTAGACCATTCAAAACCTATCACAACACGCTCGATATGACTTTATATCTTAGAATTGCACCAGAACTTTACTTAAAGCGCTTAATTGCCGGAGGATTTGAACGCGTTTATGAAATCAACCGCAGTTTTCGAAATGAAGGCATTTCAACACAGCATAATCCAGAATTCACCATGCTGGAATTTTATCAAGCTTATGCCGATTATAAAGATGCGATGAACTTCACGGAAACGATGCTAAAAGAAGTTTCACAAGAAGTCCTCAGCACAACAGTTATTAACTATCAAGGCAATCAATTTGATTTTGCTAAGCCTTTTAATCGTATAACGTTAAAAGACTCCATTACAAAATTTAACGCCGACATCAATGCTGCCGATCTTGATGACATAACAAAAGCTACCTCTATTGCTAAAAAATTAGGAATCGACATACAAGATAATTATGGACTGGGTAAAATTCAACTAGAAATTTTCGAAAAAACTGTTGAGCATCGCCTCATAGAACCTACTTTTATTACTGAATATCCGAAAGAAGTTTCTCCTTTAGCCAGACGAAATGATAACGATCCGTTCATCACTGATCGTTTTGAACTATTTATTGCTGGTCGTGAGCTATCAAATGGTTTCTCCGAGCTAAACGATCCAGAAGACCAAGCCGAACGCTTTAAACAACAGGTCAAAGCAAAAACGGCGGGTGATGAAGAAGCAATGAGTTATGACGAAGATTATATTACTGCTTTAGAATACGGCATGCCCCCAACTGCCGGAGAAGGCATAGGCGTTGATCGGCTTGTCATGCTGCTAACTGATTCATCTTCCATTCGTGATGTGATATTATTCCCACATATGAGACGCTCAGAAGAACAACACAAATAGTAAGAGACAACAAAATATGAAAAAAATTCTTAACACGGCATTGATCATCACAATATTTCTTTGCTTAACAGCATGCTCCATGCTCAAATCAAGCAACACGCCTATCGCTGCTCAAATTCAGCTTAGCTCCAAAATAATTTTGGCGCCTATTCCAGACTCACAAAAAACTGTCTTTGTATCCGTCAAAAATATTTCCCAACATGATAAGCTTAAAATTAATGATCTTTTACAACCTTTGCTCAAACAAAAAGGCTACAAGATAATGCCAAATGCGAAGCTTGCACAGTATGTTTTACAATTAAACGTCATACAAAGCGGACGCACATTAGAAAACTATTTTAAAAATCTTGTAGAAAAAGGATTTAGTTCAGATTTAATGAATTCAAACGATACTATAAATCCATTACCTATTACCAAAGATAATATTCAATTTCAAAAAGTTATTACGACGATGACTGTTGACGTTCAAATTTCAGAACGCATACAATTTCAAAATCAAACTGATCAAAACAACACGCAATCAACAACATGGAATCGCTATCAAACACGTATAGCAAGCCAAATCAATATTCAAAATGCAGTTTTTAAACAAGCGCGGCCACTGCTCACTAAAAGTATCGCAGAAGCTATTGCTGACTTATTTTAAAAGAGATTGCACTATGACAACAAATGAAATCACAGTTGAAGTTGCTGTATTAGGCAGTGGTCCAGGCGGTTATTCTGCTGCTTTTCGTGCAGCCGATCTAGGTAAAACCGTAGCACTCATTGAACGCTATGAAAATATTGGCGGTGTTTGCTTAAATGTCGGATGTATTCCATCCAAAACTTACTTGCATGCAGCCAAAGTGCTTGATGAAGCACGCGAAATGTCCGCACACGGCATTGAATTTTACGCACCGACAATCGACACAACAAAATTACGAGATTGGAAAAACAAAGTCGTCAGCAGACTTACAACTGGATTAAAGAATCTAGCAAAACATCGTCAAGTGCAAATTGTTCATGGCATTGGAAAGTTTATTTCGCCTAAGCAAATAGAAGTCGACACACCGAACGGAAAACAAATCGTTACATTTGATAATGCAATTATTGCAGCTGGATCGCAAAACACTTGTCCAGCCTTTCTACCAAAAGATGACCGTATTATGGACTCTTCTACTGCATTAGAACTTGAACATACTAAAGGCGACTTATTAATCATAGGCAGCGGCATTATCGGTCTTGAAATGGCAACCGTTTATCATGCGTTCGGCGCAGATATAACAGTCGCTGTTTCAAGAGATCAAATTATTCAAAATGCAGATAAAGATATTGTATTACCTCTGGAAAGACGCTTAAAAAGAAAATACAAAAAATTACTCTATGAAACGCGTGTTGCAAACGTCGAAGCAAAAGAAGATGGTTTATACGTTACCTTTACCGGAAAACATGCATCGGAAGAACCGCAGCGATTCGACTATATCTTATCTGCTATGGGGCGAAGACCAAATGGAAATCTAATCGGTGCAGAAAACGCTGGTGTTAATATTAACGAAAAAGGTTTTATCCCTGTCGACAAACAGCTTCGCACAAACGTACCGCATATTTTTGCTATCGGAGACATTGTAGGGCAACCCATGTTAGCGCACAAAGCCGTTCCAGAAGGTCGAACAGCCGCAGAAGTTATTGCCGGATTAAATAGTAAATTTGATCCTAACAGCATTCCCTCTGTTGCTTATACTGATCCTGAAATTGCTTGGACTGGACTCACTGAAAAAAAAGCTATCGCACAAGGCATCAACTATAAAAAAGGCGTCTTCCCTTGGGCAGCATGCGGACGTTCTCTTAGCCAAGGACGAAATGAAGGACTAACAAAAATAATATTTGAGCCAAAATCTGAAAAAATACTTGGCGCTGCAATAACTGGACCTAATGCAGGTGAACTTATTGCTGAAACAACTCTGGCTATTGAAAAAGAATGTACGCTGGCCGACATTGCAAAAACTATTCATCCGCATCCGACACTTTCTGAAACAATCATGATGGCTGCTGAAGTTTGCGAAGGAACGGTAACAGATATCTACATCCCAAAACAGAAATCCTAAAATGCAAAAAAAACTCAACACACTTATATCTTCTCGCTGGATTATTCCAATTGAACCGCACGGCTTAGCTTTAGAAAATCATGCGTTAGCTATTCAAGACGGACGCATACTAGATCTCTTGCCAAAACAAGAAGCCATTCAAAAATATCAAGCCTCTGAAACATTAGATTTAAAAAACCACGTGCTGATCCCTGGATTTGTCAACACACACACCCATGCTGCAATGAATTTATTAAAAGGCATCGCCAATGACATCCCATTAATGAAATGGCTAAATGAATACATTTGGCCAACAGAAGAAAAATGGATTGATGAAAGTTTTGTACGAGACGGTACGCAACTCGCCATGGCGGAAATGATAAAATGCGGCACGACCTGTTTTAACGAAATGTATTTTCTGCCGGAAGCGGCTGCAAAAGCAGCGCATGATGCTCAAATGCGTGCGTTAATAAGCTTAGCGCTTATAGACATCACAGAAAAAGACATCAAAAAAGCATTTGCCACCTATCGTGAAAAATGTATAGCTCTACATGGAATCTATAAAAATGACCCGTTGGTTTCGATTGAGCTAGGTCCGCATGCGCCTTATACCGTCAGTGACTACAGTCTAAAAGAAATAAAAAAACTTGCTGATAACCTAAAACTTCACATTCACATGCATGTTCACGAAACAAAACATGAAGTTGATGAATCGCTTGAAAAACTCAAAAAACGTCCGCTAAAACGATTAGAAGAATTAGAACTGCTTGATAAGAACTTTCAAGCCATTCATATGACACAAGTCACAGATGAAGACATCAAACTCATACAGACTCACAACTGTCATATTGTTCACTGTCCAGAATCAAACTTAAAGCTTGCCAGCGGTTTTTGCCCCGTTCAAAAACTGCTTAATTCAAACATTAATGTTGCATTAGGCACTGACGGTGCTGTCAGCAACAATGACCTCGATATAATAAGCGAAATGCGAACGGCTTCTTTACTAGCTAAAGCTGTCAGTGGTGATGCTGCTGCCCTAACTGCAGCAAACGCATTACGCATGGCAACGCTAAACGGTGCAAAAGCAATGGGGCTTGAAAAAGAAATCGGCTCCTTAGAAATCGGAAAATCTGCTGATCTAACTGCAATTGATTTATCCGACATTTCAACACAACCTATTTACGATCCAACCGCTCAAATTGTTTATGCCGCCAATCGGCATCAAGTAACAGATGTTTGGGTCGCAGGCTATCGCCTATTAAAAAACCGCCAATTAACAACATTAGATGAAAAAGAAATTATTGCAAAAGCAAATGAATGGGCAGATAAAATAAAAAAAACCTAACCCTTTTTTATCAGAACCGAGATCGGGATCTGAGTTGTCCCCTTCTACTGCTTTCTTCATAATGAACGCTATGCGTTGAATATCGAGTACAGAACATATGGCTATACTTTGGATTGCAAGGTGTTTTTCTCTTTTTATCTTTCTTCCATTTTTCCAGCTTAGGGTATTGCTTAGATATTTCTTCTGCG
>CBDVDN010000064.1:0-6753 GCA_965372775.1 uncultured Gammaproteobacteria bacterium | reverse complement strand
ATTCATCTGAAAATGATCTTCAACTGGAGCTAAGACGTTTAAGGAAAGAAATTGTTCGCTTAAAACAGGAGCGTGATATATTAAAAAAGCGGCAGCGTACTTTGTCAGCGAAACAAGGTGAAGTACGTCTGGATCAAAAGTTTAAAAACTTTAGTATAGCGAATTTATGAATGATTTAAAGAAAAAATCTCTGTATACGTCAAAACTTTGTAAAAAATACGTAGGTTGGGCTAAGTGCCCGTGAATTAACTAAATATTTTTTAAGTAAGATCTGGTTTTTACTTGAAAATATTTATGATTTATCCGTTAAGCGCAGCCCAACAAGATTGTTGGTCTGCGCTTAATATGATGTTTTATAGATTTTTTACAAATCAAAACAAATTGTAGTTTAAACAATTTTATCTTAGTAATGGGGCGCTTAGCCCAACCTGCGCGGTTTTAAAAATTTTGCCGTGTACAGAGAAAAAAAATTTGAAAAGTTGAATTCTAAAATTTTGGAAGCTTTCTGTACATTGGGCGGCAACAAGCGCCACCCATTAGATTGTTTTATTCTTCATCTTTTGACTTTTGATCTTCTGACTTCTGTCTTCTGGTTTCAACCATGACTAATCCTTCTGCTGAAGTATCTTTTTCAGACTCTTTGTTATTTTTTTTATCATAACTTTTTTGACGAGAGCCTCGTCGAGGATACTTAACACGTTTTCTATGATTTTGCTCGGTTTTATCAGAAGGAATAAGTGTAGTTTGTGCTTTTTCTTGTGAACTTTCTTGTTCCTGTTTGATTTGCCCCGAATCCGAACGTTTTGTCGGAGCTGCAGTTTGTGGCCGAGGTAAATTAGCTGTAACAGCCTCTATTTGTGCGGTCATTTCAGCTTCAGAAAATAAATTAACTTGAGAAGAATTTTCTGTCTTATTCTCGTGTTTAGAAGAAGGTTTTGATGATCTTTCCGAATAATGACGTCTAGTCGATTTTTGTTGTGATCCTCTAGTCGATTGTTGTTGTGGTTCTCTAGTCGATTGTTGTTGTGGTTCTCTAGTCGATTGTTGATGCGATGTACGAGAACCATGTTGTTTTCGACGAGGAGATGAGAATCTTCTTCCTGAGTCAGAACGATAAGGCTTTTTGTATCGGTTATATTCTTTTTTATAAGGTGGTCGTTTCTTTTTGCTAGGTTTTTTCTTTGGCAATAAAGCTGCGATTAATCGTTTAATAATTGATGGTTTTCTACTTTTCTTCGGACTGGGAGGTAAAGCAACATTTTTTACTGCTGGTTGTTCGGCTGCTGGTTTTTTACCTTCTTTTTTCAATTCGTAAACCTGTTTTGGTGTAGTTAGTAGCTCATGACTTAACGGAACAGACTCCCGCGCACCTTTTTTAATACATGTGATTTCGTAATTTGGGATTTCAATATATGGATTGGGCACAGTAAGAATAGTCATATTATGCCGTTTTTCAATTTCCTCAAGATCTTCTCGTTGTTCATTGAGCAAATAAGTAGCCACATCGAGCGGCAGCTGAACCTGTAATTGTTTTGCGTTTGTTTTTAAGGCTTCTTCTTCTATTAATCGGATAATAGATAAAACTTGGGATTTAACGCTGCGTATGCTGCCTTGTCCATGACAACGAGGACAAATGACTTGAGACGCTTCGCCAAGTGAAGAACGAAGACGCTGTCTGGACATTTCCAATAATCCAAACCGTGAAATATGTGTCAGTTGAATACGGGCGCGGTCGGTTTTTAGCGCATCCCATAAGCATTCTTCTACTTTGCGGTTATTGTTTTCTTCTTCCATGTCAATAAAATCGATAACAAATAGACCGCCCAGATCACGAATGCGCAGCTGTCGTGCAATTTCTTGTGCCGATTCTAAATTTGTATTGAGCGCCGTTTCCTCGATAAATCCTCCCTTAGTTGCTTGCGCAGAATTGACATCTATTGCTGTTAAAGCCTCGGTGTGATCAATAACAATTTCGCCGCCGGAAGGTAAGCGCACGTTACGTTGAAAAGCAGATTCAATTTGTTTTTCAATCTGAAAGTGGCTAAATAACGGCGTAGAATCGCTATACAGTTTGATTTTATCAATGAAGTTCGGTCTGGCTCTTTCAATATATTCATAAACTTCTTTATAGATTTTTTCGTCATCAACTAAAATTTCGCCTATATCCGGTTTTAAGTGATCACGAACAACACGAATTGCAGCACCACTTTCTTGATGAATGAGGCAAGGAGCATTATGACTGTCACCCGCTTCTTTGATGGCCTTCCAAAGATTTAATAAAACATCCAAATCCCATTGAAGTTCTTCAACAGATCTACCCATCCCGGCAGTTCTAATAATGGCACCCATACCATGAGGAACTTCTAATTGATCTAATTTTTCTTTTAATTGATCCCGAGACGTTCCTTCGATTCGTCTGGATATCCCTCCGGCTCTGGGGTTATTCGGCATGAGAACTAAATAAGAACCGGCAAGACTAATGTAGGTAGTCAGCGCAGCGCCTTTTGTGCCGCGTTCTTCTCTTTTAACTTGCACAAGGATTTGTTGTCCTTCTGATAAAATATCTTTGATGCTTGTGTGATCGGTTTTTTTCTGATCTGAATAGTAAGCAGGGGAGATTTCTTTAAGCGGCAGAAAACCATTTCGTTCAAAGCCAAAATCGACAAAAGCAGCTTCTAAACTTGGCGCGATACTAACGATTTTACATTTGTATATTCTGTCGACTTTTCGTTCTCGACCGGGTTGTTCGACCTCAAGGTCGTATAAAACTTGCCCATCAACGCGAGCAACACGTAATTGCCCTTTGGCATTATTAATCAAAATTCTTTTTACACTCATGTTTGCACCTATTCGGTTAGATGCTCACATAAATTATCAGGCAGAATACAATCAAATAACTTGTTGAATTATAATGTTTTATTTTTGCAATACTCACATTAGCCAGTATTTTATTTCTCAAAACTTTCAATTTTCACAAAAAACTTAATGTTTGTTTTTGTTCAAAAAACTTAAATAAGACTAAAGTATATTTTGTTGATGAGAAGACGAATTAACGTAATATGTTCTCAAACAACCACTAAATCATATTTCTTTAATAGTATTCCGGTACTTCTTGTATTACGTGAGCACAATTAATTAAAATTTATTCACTTACAGCAAGCAATCTAAACCTCGCGCGATATAAATTGATTAAATTCGCTATCTATATAATATAGTTTTATATTTTCGTTTATTAATCAACTAGTTAAGCCACTTAAATGGTGTGATTGTTACCTTGCTTGTATTTTAATGTTTGTAATATTATCGAAATTTCTCTTTGTATGATATTTCTGCTATTACAAACAACGATGGGGGATAATAGCAGGATTGATACTATATAGCAATCAAGTATTTGATTTATTTTCTTGTTTCTCTAAAAAAGTCTTATATTTTTCAAATCGTATTCTATCAAATAATCTTGGTCGAAGGGCAAAACGGGGGAGGGTGGTAAACCATGCATCAAGATTTAATCGATTATCCAATTCCGGATGATTTTTTGCAAAGTTTTGACACGAAAGCTTAGGATGGTTGACGAGATAAATGACACCTTTTTGTAAAGCATCAACAAATTTTTGATATCTTGGATCATTACGTTTTTGTGAATTTACGACTAAAATTAATTCATCATAAAGAGGCATTCCATTTTCTTCTGGATAAAACATTCGTGCTGGATGCAAAGCTTGCGCCATTTCTATGGGTTCAAAATTTCGCATTGCTCCGGTAATCGCATCGACTTGTTTGCTTAATAGGGCTTGAGTCAAACCATAGTGGATATTAATTAATTTCACGTCTTTTAACGATAATCCGTGTTTTTTTAGCATTACCTTTAGCATGATGTCGTCTGTTCCCGCGAGACTATAGCCAATACGTTTTCCTTTTAAATCTTGAATATGGTAAATAGAACTATCTTTTCGAACCACTAAACAATTTAAAGGTGTTGCAACAAGTGTTGCTAGATAAGATAAAGGAAGTCCAGATGCTTCATTTTGAATCCATTGTGGTTCGTAAGTTACGGTAATATCCGCCTTGTTTGCAGCTACTAATTTAATTCCATCGGAAGGGTCTGCAGGAGCAATAAATTTTACTTGTAATCCCTCTTGTTTGAAAAATCCTTGCTGCTGCGCCACAAAAAGCGGCGCATGATCTGGATTAATAAACCAATCTAAAATAACACGCAAAGGTAACTTTGCTGAAAAACAAATTCCGCAATAGAACAAAAAAACAAACAAAACACCAAATAATTTTTTTAACATAAAAAACGCCCTTACCATGAAATAAAAAACCGTAACCCTTTATCTACAACAAAATACAAAATCAATGTAAATGCTGTAATCGTCATCAGTGCAGCAAACATTAAATCAATCTGCATGCGCGCATTAGCATTTAACATTAAAAAACCCAATCCTTGACTGGATCCTACCCATTCTCCAACAATCGCTCCGATAGGCGCTATGGCTGCAGCAACACGAAGTCCAGAAGCAAGAGACGGCAAAGCTGCAGGTATTTTTATATGCCACAAGATCCGCCATTTTGAACCATTCATGACTTGAGCAAGTTCAAGCCAACCTGGATTTGTTCTTTGTAAGCCGTCATAAAAGCTATTAGCCACAGGGAAAAACAACATAATTGCTGCTGTAATGATTTTCGCTGTCATACCGTATCCAAACCAAATAACTAAAATAGGCGCAATTGCAAAAGTCGGTAATGCTTGACTGATTAATAAAACTGGAAAAAACCATAAGCGGGCAGGGCGGAAATAAACCATAACTAATGCGCTAAATATTCCGAAAATCGAACCTAATAATAATCCAAGCAATGTTTCAATGATTGTTGGGATTGATTCATGAAAGATAAGTCCGCTTTGTTGTATCCAAGTTTTTATAACAATAAGCGGACTAGGCAATATGAATGGCGGCAAATGAAAAATTAAAACAATTAATTGCCAAATTAATCCGAGTCCAAAAATAACTATAATACTTCGTATGATCATTTTAATTTTCCTCTTACGTATTAGCTGTAACTGTTCAACAAAACCTTAGTAAAAATAATAAAAATGTAGCCCGTGTTGCGCTACGCTTCATACAGGCTACATTTTTATATTGTTTTATTTCCAATATGTGTTCTCATTAATTCATTCAATAATTGCCCCTGTAGCATCAAAACATTGGGATCTCTTATATCGCGCGGGATTGTGCCTTCAGGCATAATGGGGTTGCTTAATTTTGCCGGAGAACCAGACATAATGTAAATAACATCTGATAAACGTAAAGCTTCTAAAGGATCATGTGTTACAAAGAAAACACTACGGTTTTGAAGTAATTCAGCTGCTAAATCTTGTAATTTAATTCGTGTTATCGCATCTAATGATGAAAAAGGCTCATCCATTAAAACGATAGGACGATTTTCTATAAATGTTCTAACAATTGCAGCACGTTGCCGCATTCCACCGGAAAGTACTTGAGGTTTTTTATAAATATCATTTTTTTCTAATCCCACTTTATGTAACAAATCAATTGCTTGAAATTTAAGTTTTGGTAATTGATTTGTTTCTCCGCGCAATCGATAACCTATTAAAACATTATCCAATACATTCAGCCAAGGTAATAATCGATCTTGCTGTGTCATATATGCAATACGATTTTTTAATGGTTTTTTATCGGATGTGGAGATTAATGCTTGAAAAGTATTTGTATCCGCACCTGTCGGAATGTTGGCAATTAGATGTAAAAGAGTGCTTTTACCTATACCGCTTGATCCTAAAAAACAAATACATTTTTCCAGAGGGAGTTTTAAGCTTAAATCATAAAAGATTGGTTTTTGTTTGTAATATAAAAAGACATGTTGAAGATAAATAAAATTTTCCATACTGCTATTCCTACGCCGGAATTATCCGGATCAGGTTTAAATATTATAGGGTCGTTAAAAAACCTCTCAGCCATCTTAGTAACGACAGCTCCCCTTAGCTTTAAGGGCAGTATTATAATATAAACTTTTATGGATTGCAAATTACCTCTGTACATGTCCAGGGAAACGTCAAAGTCTTTGAGAGCCGCGAAAATTTTTCATGATATTCTTAAAAAAATCACGCTGCCAATCAAATCAATCCGTGTTTTTTCAAAAACCAGTTATTTTTTATTCAAAATCTGTCTATTCTCCTCTAAATTTCACTATTATGCCCATTGAAAATCCTGCCAATCATTTGGCGCATCTTTTAAAAGGCTGTTTTTAAAAATATATCGATTAGATTCCAATCAATCGCATCGATAAGTGTCTTTTCGCAGATAACCTTCTGCATGCTTGCGCAATGTTTTTGACTTTTCCGCTTAGGCGCAATAATCCGATAACGAAATTACGTAAACAAGCCATCATTTGCGGACCATTATTTTTTCTGATTTTAGAGGCATCTTCTCTAAAAGAAACATCCCGCACATAATGCAAACGATTTTCGACTCCCCAATGCAAACGTATTCGTTCCATAAGCTTTTCAGCACTGACTTGTTCTTGAGTTAAACTGGTAATGCCAGCAACCTTCTCATAGGTTACTTCGCCCGTTTTACAAAATATTCTTTCGCGCTCCATGATGTAAACCTGACCAACGTATGGAAATGTGAGGTAATTGTTTAATTTTGTACTGATATGCAATTTTCTCGTTTCAATCCGTCCATGCCCTTTTTCTATTGTTTGGGCATCGGGGGGAAAAGCGCTCTAATTCGA
>CBDVDN010000063.1:0-6777 GCA_965372775.1 uncultured Gammaproteobacteria bacterium | reverse complement strand
AAAAGGGCGAGCCGATTGCTTATCTTGTTGGACATAAAGAATTTTGGTCGTTAGATTTAACAGTTACACCTCAAACGCTTATTCCTCGTCCGGAGACAGAAACTTTAGTAGAAATCGTTCTTCAATTAGCTTTTCCAAAAAATGAATCATTATGTGTTGCCGATTTGGGGACGGGAAGCGGTGCTATTGCTTTAGCGATTGCAAGCGAAAGACCGAACTGGAAAGTCGTTGCAGCGGATGTTTGTCCGTTGGTGTTAGAAACAGCAAAGCAAAACGCTAACCAGTTGAAATTAAACAATATTGAGTTTAAGTTGAGTAATTGGTGTCAAGCTTTAGCGGATGACCGATTTGATGTTATTGTGAGCAATCCGCCGTACATAGCAAAAGACGACGCTTATCTAAATGAAGGAGATGTGCGGTTCGAGCCTTGTAAGGCATTGATTTCAGGAGATGATGGACTAGAAGATATTCGTAATATAACTTTTTCTGCTTTGCATTATCTAAAGACAGGTGGATATTTGTTTTTTGAGCATGGGTGCAATCAAGGAGATCAAGCAAGGAAAATATTAGAAAATCTGGGTTATCAAGATGTTAGGACGCATAAGGATTTAGCGGGACTTGATCGCGTAACACAAGGGATCAAAACGGTTAAATAATTCATTGCTAAGGCGGGATTTTTCTGATATACATCTGTTCCTTTTAAGGTATTTTAAAAATTTTTACAGAGGATATGATCATGGCAATAGCTATTGAAGGGATAAAACCATATAAGTCTAAAAAAGGTGAAAAATACATGAATAAAGCTATGCTTGAACATTTTCGAGAAGTGTTAGAGATGCAAAAACAAGCTTTAATGGAAAAGGTTGATCTAACAAAGGATCATATGCGGGTAGATGCGGCAAATTTTCCTGATCCGAATGATCGTGCTACGCAGGAAGAAGAATTTAATTTCGAATTACGAACTCGAGATCGTGAACGCAAGCTTATTGCCAAAATTGAAGAGGTATTGGATGCGGTTGATGCAAGGACATATGGTTTTTGTGAAGCATGTGGAGAAGAAATTGGATTGCGCAGGCTAGACGTGCGTCCCACGGCAATTTTATGTGTTGATTGTAAAAATTTAGACGAAATTCGAGAAAAACAACAGGGATCATAGGGGGAAAAATTTTTTGCTTGTTTCTTGATAAGTTTCGATCGCACCGGTTTCTAAATTAAAATACCAAGCGTGTAAAGATAATTGGCGCTTTAATACACGTTCCTTGATCCAGGGGAATGTTGTTAAGTTGTTAAGTGATGTTAATAAAGATTCTTTTTCGCAATAATAACATTGCTTGTCGTGTGTGCTGCGGGGATGTTGCGCTAAAACTTTTTGCTTAGAAGTTTTTGCAATGTTCATCCATCCAATAATGGTGCTAGAGGAATTTTTATCTTTTGGTGCTTCCATTAAGGCGCGTATACCTCCGCAATGACTATGTCCAAGCACAATGATATTGTGTACATCTAAACCAAGTACTCCAAATTCTAAAGAGGCGCTAACGCTGTAATGTTGTGCGCGATCATCGAATGGCGGTACTAAGTTTGCAATATTACGGACAACAAATAAATCACCAGGTTGACAGCCAGTAATGATGGCTGGATCAGTGCGTGAGTCACAACAAGCAACGACTAATGTTTTCGGTTTTTGTCCGTGTTTTATTAAAGCATCAAAGGAGTTGTTTTTCTCAAAATATTGAGATTTAAACCGCTTATAACCTTCAATTAAAGGAGTAATAGTTAAGTCAGCAGAAAAATTAGTAATGGGGATACTTTTTATTTTCAAATCTTTATCCTCGAATTCGCCGATAATTCACAAAACAATAATCATAAGGATTTTTTTCGTTGGCTTTATGAGCTTCTCTTGAGGTTTCTTTCCAATTGTTGAAGTTTATTTCTGGAAAAAACGTATCTCCTTGAATTTCTGCATCGACAAAAGTTAAATAAAGATGTGTTGCCAAAGGGAGCGCTTGTGTATAAATGCTTTCGCCGCCGATAATTATAATTTCAGGGGCGTCGATTTTATCAATGGCTTCTTGTAGGCTTGAGAAAATTTCACAGCCGGAAGCCTGATAGTTTTTGTTTCGTGTAATAATGACATTTCTTCGGTTCGGTAAGGGCTTTCCTAAAGATTCGTATGTTTTACGTCCCATGATGACGGGTTTGTTTAATGTTAGCTGCTTAAAATGTTTAAGATCATTTGGGAGATGCCAAGGTAATTGGTTTTCACAGCCAATAACTCGGTTTTTCCCAATTGCTACGGAGATCGATATTTTTTTCATATGAGTTCCATTTGATGTTAGTCAGTATAATGAGTTAAGATAACAATTTTTAATAGAATATTCCATGAAAGAAACACATTTACTTCCCCAATATTTAGATGTTTTATCAGCATTACGCTGTGGAAAAGAGCCAATTTTGCCGGCGGAGATACATGGATATCTTGTTGGTGTTGTTTGCGGCAGCAGTTCTTTAATAAAAAAAGGGACTTTCGAAGCTATTATAAATGAAGCGGAAGAAGTGTTTGATATAAATGTAGCGGGCAAGGAAATACTAGTGCGGTTGATGCTGTTGATTTTTCAGCAATTGCAGAATATAGAATGTGAATTTCAGCTTTTACTACCGGATGATGAGCAATCACTTAGTTTTCGTATAGAAGCATTAGCAAGGTGGTGTGAAAATTTTTTGACTGGTTTGGGCATTACCGGCATTCAGCAGGATGAAATTGATACAGGACAATTATTTGAATCTTTACACGATATTACGGAAATAGCTAAGATAAACTATTTAGGCGTACCTGAGGAAGAGGCGAACGAAGCGTATTATACAGAACTGGTCGAATATATAAGAGCAGCCGTAATATTGATATATATTGAGAATGTTGCTAAAAAAGAAATATCGTGGACACAAACATCGGATACAATCCAGTAGGTTGGGCTAAGCGCCCATAAATTATTTTAATATTTTTTAATTAGAATTTGGTTTTTATTTGAAAATATTTACAAAACATCCTATTAAGCGCAGCCCAACCTACACAAGCTTTTAAACTTAAAGGTAGAGAGTAGATCATGATAAATAAACAAGTATTTATTCAGCGTAGAAAAAAAGTATTTGATCAGATGCCCACTAATAGTCTTGCTATTATTCCATCAGCGATGGAACATTCCAGAAACTATTGGGCGTTATATGATTATCACCAAAATAGTGATTTTTATTATTTGACTGGGTTTAAGGAGCCGGAATCGGTTGCGGTTTTGATTAAAGGAAAAACGTCTTGCGAATTTATTTTATTTAATCGTCCGCGTGATGCAGCGCAAGAACAATGGGTTGGATATCGAGCCGGACAAGTAGGAGCAGTTGACGCGTTTGGTGCTGATCAGTCTTATTCTATTTCAGAATTGGACGAAAAAATGCAGAGCTTCTTACAGAATAAGAACAGTTTATATTATGCGTATGGGCGCTATCCTCATTTTGATTGTAAAGTCAATAGATGGTTGGATGATCTTAGAAGTTTGATTCGCACAGGTGTTCGTATTCCTGGAGAAATTCATAATTTAGATGATATCGTTCATGAAATGCGCTTGATTAAAGATGATGCGGAAATAGAATTAATGAAACGTGCAGCTGAAATTACGGCGCAAGGTCAGCTTAAGGCGATGCGTGTTTGTCGACCCTGCATGTACGAATATGAGTTAGCTGCGGAATTGGCTTACGAATTCCAAAAACGAGGTGCGCAAGACTTTGCGTTTGCATCTATTGTTGGGGGAGGGAAAAATGCTTGTGTTTTACATTATCCGGATAACGCTGATCAGCTCAAAGATGGTAATTTAGTCTTAGTTGATGCGGGGTGTGAATATAAGTATTATTGTGGGGATGTGACAAGAACATTTCCAATAAACGGAAAATTTTCTCCAGAACAAAGAGCGATTTATGAACTAGTTCTTAAAGCACAGCTTGCGATTATTGAGCAGATTAAGCCGGGCAATACTTGGCGTCATGGGGAAGAAACTGCTATTAAGATTATTACTGAAGGACTATGTCAATTAGGGATTTTACAAGGAGATGTTTCTGAATTAATTAAAAAACAAGCCTATAAAAGATTCTATATGCATCATTTTGGTCATTGGTTAGGGCTTGATGGGCATGATGTTGGTTCATATAAGGCTGGAGATAAGTGGCGAACGTTAGAGGCAGGTATGCTTTTAACTGTAGAGCCGGGGGTTTATATTTCTGTCGATATGGAAGGGGTTGATGAAAAATGGCATGGAATTGGTGTTAGGATTGAAGATGATTTATTGATAACAAGCGATGGAAATCAAGTGCTTACGGGCAGGGTGCCAAAGAACATAGAGGAAATCGAAAAAATAATGGAAAAATAATCCATGTAATACTTGCATTCAATCGAATTTTCGGTTGAAATAGCACACAAGAATTATCAAAACAAATCTTCTTTCTACCTTTTTGAGGAAAATCATTATGAGCGAAAATGTCGTTTCTGTGGCAGACGAGACATTTGAGTCCGAAGTTATTAATGCAGATATACCTGTTATTGTGGATTTTTGGGCGGACTGGTGTGGCCCATGTAAAATGTTTGCTCCGATTTTTGAACAAGTAGCAGAAGATTATACTGGTAAAATTAAATTTGTTAAGGCTAATGCTGATGAAGCTTCTGGGGTAGCCGGCAAATATGGCGTGAAAGGCATTCCAACAGTTATTATATTTAAAAATGGGAATGTTGAGAAGACCAAAGTCGGTTTTATGTCAAAATCAGAATTAATCGCTTTTTTAAGCAGTTAAAAGGATCTGCGGCAGCATTTTCTTAGAGCCTGTTTAAGATTTTTTGATTTAAGCGAAAAAGCGGATAATCGAGCTAAAATGAATTAAAATGTGAGGCGAATATTAGACATATTTAACGAACATTTTCATTTATTTTCGTTGCTTTTGCAGCAAATCAAAATATTTCAAACAGGCTCTTGCTAACTCGCACAAAATCATCCTAAATTTGATAGTAGCACTTAATATATAAGTACATAGTGTTCAATTGTCGAATTTAGGGGATCATACTCCTATACCTCGCGCGGTCATAATTTGAGGAATTTTAGCGCTGATATTTTTTGTCCTGCGCTACGTTTAAATCACGTGGAATAGTTACTCATATTCCCAAGATTTAAACGTAGCGCAGAGCGAAAAAGAACAAGCTAAAAACCTAAAATTATGACCGCGTGAGGTAATTATTTTCTAAAGCGTTTTCTGTGCGCTTATCCGAATAAATTTCATTTAAAAACGAATTTGTTTAGATGGTGTTTTGCGTTCGTTTTCGGAATGGAGGATGATTTTTCCTTATAACCAAGGGGTTTTCTATGATGCCATAGGAAATCCCGTTAACTAAAGACTTAAATTTATGAATCTTGCAGACTTAAAGAAAAAACAGCTATCGGATCTGACTAAGATAGCACAGGAAATTGGCTTACCTCCAGAAAATATTGCGCGTATGCGTAAACAAGATATTATTTTCTCTATCTTAAAAGCGCATGCGGCTAAAGGAGCAGATATTTATGGTGAGGGGGTTCTAGAAATCTTACAAGATGGTTTTGGATTCTTGCGTTCAGCCGAAGGATCTTACCTGTCTGGTCCTGATGACATTTATGTTTCTCCCAGTCAAATTCGCCGATTTAATTTACGTACTGGCGATACCATTTCGGGGAAAATTCGTCCACCGAAAGAAGGTGAGCGTTATTTTGCGTTGCTAAAAGTTAATCAAATTAATTTTGATGATCCTGAAAGCATAAAAACTAAATTCTTATTTGAAAATCTTACGCCGTTATTTGCCAATGAGCGGCTAATAATGGAACGAGGGAATGGCAGTACTGAAGATATTACTGCTCGAGTTATTGATCTTGTTGCGCCTTTTGGAAAGGGGCAGCGCGGCCTGATAGTTTCTCCGCCGAAAGCGGGTAAAACGATCATGCTACAAAATATGGCACATGCCATTGAACACAATCATCCCGAATGTCATCTTATTGTTTTACTTATTGATGAACGTCCCGAAGAAGTTACGGAAATGATTCGTACTGTGCGCGGAGAAGTTGTTGCGAGTACTTTCGATGAACCGGCAAGCCGTCATGTGCAGGTTGCAGAAATGGTTCTTGAAAAAGCAAAACGATTAGTTGAGCATAAAAAAGATGTCGTTATTTTGCTGGATTCTATTACAAGATTAGCGAGAGCCTATAATACTGTTGTGCCAACATCTGGAAAAGTGCTAACAGGCGGTGTTGATGCAAATGCACTTCAGAAACCAAAACGGTTCTTCGGCGCGGCACGTAATATTGAAGAAGGTGGAAGTTTAACAATTATTGCTACAGCGTTAATTGATACGGGTTCCAAAATGGACGAAGTTATTTTTGAAGAATTCAAAGGTACTGGCAATATGGAGCTTCATTTGGATCGGCGCATTGCGGAAAAACGAGTTTATCCGGCTATTAATATTAATCGTTCAGGGACTCGAAGAGAAGAATTGTTAATGAAGCAGGATGATCTGCAGAAAGTTTGGATATTGCGTAAATTACTACAGCCTATGGATGAATTGGCCGCAATGGAATTCCTCATTGATCGATTACGCACGACAAAAACAAACGCTGAGTTTTTTGAAGCAATGAAAAGAGCATAGTTGTTAGGAGCTAGAAACTAGAAGTATAATACTCCCCAATTTTTAGACCACTGAGATAGACACAAAATTGTATTAAA
>CBDVDN010000062.1:0-6945 GCA_965372775.1 uncultured Gammaproteobacteria bacterium | reverse complement strand
CGCTTGGCATGTTTATCAGATTTTAGAAGAAAAAAAAGCGCTTAAAAATAAAGCGATATATCGTGTTGTGTTTTTTGAAGTCACAAAATCTGCCGTAAAAGAAGCGGTTGAACATCCGCGCGGTATTGATATGAATTTAGTTAATGCGCAGCAGGCGCGGCGCGCATTAGATTACTTGGTTGGTTTTACTTTATCGCCTTTGTTGTGGAAAAAAATTCAGCGAGGCTTGTCGGCTGGGCGTGTACAAAGTCCGGCTTTACGTTTGATTGTTGAGCGGGAAGCAGAAATTGAAGCGTTTGAATCACGCGAATATTGGACGATTGATGCTAATTGTCAAGGCGAGCATGATCCGTTTAATGCAAAATTAATAGAATATAACGGAGATAAAGTCGAACAATTTACAGTCACAAAAGAAAATCAAGCCGTTAAAATTAAGGAAAAATTGCTAGCCGCAGCAAACGGCAAATTAAAAGTTGAAAAGGTCGAGAAAAAATTACGAAAGCGAAATCCGGCTGCGCCTTTTATTACGTCAACGTTACAGCAGGATGCGGCTAGAAAGTTAGGTTTTACTGCAAGAAGAACGATGAGTACGGCGCAGCAGCTATATGAAGGCATTGAAATTGACGGACATGCGGCGGGTTTAATTACTTATATGCGAACGGACTCGGTTAATTTGGCGGGAGAAGCAATTGCTGAAATTCGCGATTATATTACTAATAAATATGGTCAAGACAATTTGCCTGATCAGCCGAAAGTTTATAAAACAAAAGCGAAAAATGCGCAGGAAGCGCATGAGGCTATTCGACCGACATCAGCACAGCGTTCCCCTGAATCGATCAAACATGCGTTAACGCCGGAACAATACAAATTATATGACTTGATTTGGAAGCGTACAATAGCTTGTCAAATGATTCATGCTAGCATTAATACGGTTGCCGTTGATTTATTATGCGGTGACAAGTATCGATTTCGTGCTAATGGTTCGACAATTGCGCACGCTGGATTTATGACTGTCTATCAAGAAGGCATAGACGATGCAAGCAAAAAAGAGAAAGATGAAAAACTCTTGCCGCCGCTCAAAGAAGGCGATGAAGTCAATTTAATAGATATTCTATGTGATCAGCATTTCACAGAACCGCCGCCGCGATATTCCGAAGCGATGCTTGTTAAAGCATTAGAAGAATTTGGTATTGGGCGTCCGTCTACCTACGCATCAATTATTTCAACATTACAGCAGCGCGGTTACGCGACGCTTGATAAGAAACGATTTCATCCAACGGATATTGGCAAAATAGTCACTAAATTTTTAGTGAAATATTTCACGGAATATCTGGAATATAATTACACTGCAAATTTAGAAAATGATTTAGATGCGGTGTCGCGCGGCGAGAAAGTGTGGGTACCGCTGCTTAAGGAATTTTGGCAGCCGTTTGAAAAACTCGTTCAGAAAATTACGGACACTGTTCAGCGCAAAGATGTGACACAAGAAGCGATTGATGAAAAATGTCCAGAATGTGGTAAAGGTCTAGTGATACGGTTAGGGCGTGCTGGTCGGTTTATTGGTTGTACTGGTTATCCAGACTGTAAATATACGCGCAATGTAGATGGTGATGATAAAGAAGCAGTGGAGCCGGAGACTGTCGAAGGACGAACTTGTCCGAAATGCGGTTCACCTTTACAAATTAAATACGGACGATATGGTAAATTCATTGGCTGTAGTGCGTATCCAGAATGCAAGTACATAGAGCCTTTAGAGAAACCGACTGATACGGGCGTGCGATGTCCAGAATGTCATAAAGGGACAATGCTAAAGCGAAAATCACGCAAAGGCAAAGTGTTCTATTCCTGTTCTAAATATCCAAAATGTAAATATGCGACTTGGAACGAGCCAGTTGAAGAGCGCTGTCCAAAATGCGGCTGGCCGATTCTAACACTCAAAACAACCAAGCGTTACGGCACACAAAAAGTCTGCCCGCAGAAGAATTGTAATTATGTGGCGTCGGTTGAGGAGAAGTAATGACAGGCCGAGAAATAAACGCGGACTAACTCAAGTTGTTGTTTTTTTGTATAACCACATGATTCCGTCGAATAGTATCTTGAAACCATTCATCAGTGAGACACCAATCTACAACGTCAACTTTATAAGGTAGATCAGAGTTAGAGAAGGCTTCTTTTAGCAGCGCTATAGTTAAGGTTGGGATAGGTGAATCACTGATTATAGCCAAATCAAGATCGGAATGCGGTTTGGCTGTGTTTGTGACGCGAGAGCCAAATACCCAGATTTTATATTGCGGTACCCGTTCGGCTAAGATTTTTTTTATAATTTTTAAATGTTTTTCTTGAATGTCTATATCTGCCATGTCATTAACGCGTTTTTAAATTTGATAGGAGTTGGTTCGCGTCTTCAAAGAATTCAAAAGCCGTTTTTTGAACGCTTTCAGCTTTTTTTGCATCGTAAGTATGTGAAGTTATATTGCGTTGTTCACGATAGATGAACCATCTTTCGATGTTGTCTATGATTCCTTTTTCTGCAGCGGTACGTAATAAGTCACGAAATGTGAGTGTGTCTATTTCTGCGGGTGTTGGTGCTTCCAGTTCTAGTTGTCGTTTTAATAGTTTCCAGCAAAGTTCATAAGTGTATTCAAATCTCTGAATGACTGCATCACGTATTTCTTCATCATTTGGGTTTTCTTTAGAACGTTTGATGGCTTTGCCTAGGCTGGTAGTCGCTTTGTCTAAAGAAGAAAAGTCTAGTTTCATTATGGTGTATACTCGCTTTTATCGAAAGTGGTTTGTTGGGTTAAGTTTGCATGATAATCTGAATTTATTTCATAGAACATCTACTAGAGATGATTCATATTATTTTTCATGTTCATTTATGCTTAATCCAACCTGCGAATTTGCTCTGAAATACAGGTTGGGTTAAGCGTACAGGAATTAGAAAATTTTTCAAACCTATTAGTTCATGAGAGATTGTAAAAGTATTTAAAATCGTTATGCAAGCTTAATTCAAGAAATCACACAATATTCAATCAATGCGCCTCATCCCAATTGTTTCCAATTCCGATATCGACAGTTAGCGGGACGGATAAGTTTGCAGCTTCGCTCATGTATTTTTCAATTTCATCAGATGCAGGTTTTAATTGAGCTTCTTCTATTTCAAAAACCAGTTCATCGTGTACCTGCATAATCATATTGATTTTAATGGCTGTTTTTTGAATCCATTGATCGATTGCAATCATCGCGAGTTTGATAATATCGGCTGCTGTACCCTGCATCGGACCATTAATTGCTGCACGTTCGGCAGCTTGCTTGCTCATGGTATTATGAGCAGTTATATCTGGTACATATAATCGTCTTCCAAAAATTGTTTCAACATAACCGTTTTCACGTGCGAATTGCCGCGTTTGCGCCATATAATTTTTGACATTAGGGTATTGTGCAAAATAAGAATCAATATAAGTTTGTGCGGCTGTGCGTTCAACGCCGAGCTGCTTTGCTAATCCAAAAGTTGACATACCGTAAATTAATCCGAAATTAATCGCTTTAGCTTTACGGCGCTGATCTTTTGTGACGGTATCGATTGTTATGCCAAATACTTCGGCTGCTGTTGCTGTATGAATGTCAATGCCTTTTGAAAAAGCGTTCAATAAACCTTCATCTTGTGATAAGTGAGCCATAATGCGCAATTCAATTTGAGAATAATCCGCAGCTAATAATTTATAACCTTGCGGTGCAATAAATGCCTGACGTATTCGGCGACCTGCTTCGGTTCGAATTGGAATGTTCTGTAGGTTCGGATTAGAAGAAGATAATCGTCCGGTCGCTGTAACCGCTTGATGATAAGACGTGTGGACGCGACCGGTTCGGAGATTAATTTGCTCTGGCAGGCTATCGGTATAAGTCGATTTTAATTTGCTCAATTTGCGATATTCTAAAACTAATTTAGGTAATGAAAAATCCAAAGCAAGTTCTTGTAAAACTGCTTCGGCAGTCGAAGGTTGTCCAGTCGGGGTTTTCTTTAGCATCGGAAGCTTAAGTTTTTCATATAGAATAGTTCGTAATTGTTTTGGAGAATCAAGATTAAAATTCTCATCAGCAAGTGTAAAAGCTTCTTTTTCAAGTTTCAATAAACGTTCTTTTAATTCAGCGCTTTGCTGTCTTAAAAACGGCGCATCAATCAAAACGCCTTGCCGTTCCATGCGAGATAAAATACTTAACAAAGGTATTTCAATATTTAAAAGCACATTTTTTGTTTTTTCATTTATTTCTATTTGTGGCCAAAAATAATGATGAAGCTGTAAGCTGATGTCGGAATCTTCAGCCGCATAAAAACCTGCTTGCTCAAGCGGAACTTGATTAAACGTTATTTGTTTTGCACCTTTGCCAGCAACATCTTCATAATGAACCGTATTGTAGTTCAGGTATTTCAATGCGAGCGCATCTAAATTATGACGCGATGCGGTGCTATTTAATATATAAGATTCCAGCATCGTATCGTAAGCAATGCCGAGTAAATTTATATCATAATTCGCTAGGACTTCTTTATCGTATTTTAAATTATGACCGAGTTTTTTAATTGTAATATCTTCTAATATCGGTCTTAAATAATCTAAAACAGTTTCTAATTCTAATTGCTTTGGTGCGCCGAGATAATCATGTCCTACAGGAATATAAATAGCTTCTGTCGGTTGAATGGCAAAAGAAAAGCCGACTATTTTTGCTTCCATATAATCTAAATCTGTTGTTTCAAGATCAAAAGAAAACAAGTCTGAATTTTTTAATTGTTCAAGCCAATCAAAAAAATCTTTTTCTGTTAAAATATTTTTATAATTTTTATTTTCTGCTGTAGTGGACTTTTCTAATAATTCTTTGTGCCATACGTTAAATTCTAGTTCTGAAAATAGTTCTATAAGTTTTTCTGTGTTTGCCGGCGCGAGCGTTAAATCGCTTATATGAATATTTAATTCAACATCACAGTCAATTGTTGTTAATTTTTTTGTTAAAGGAATTTGAGATAAAAATTCACGAAAATTTTCGCCGACTTTGCCTTTGATTTCATCGGCATGCTCAATTAATTCATCGAGCGAGCCGTATTGTGCCAGCCATTTAACCGCTGTTTTCGGTCCGACTTTTTCAACACCAGGGATATTATCAGACGTATCACCTATCAGCGTTAAATAATCAATAAATAATTCAGGCGGAATGCCGTATTTTTCTTTAATGCCGTTCACGCCCAAAGTCTTATTCGTCATCGTATTAACCAGCGTAATATGTTCGGTAACCAATTGCGACATATCTTTATCACCGGTAGAAATAAGTGTATTGATTTTTTTATTTGCAAGTTTTTTTGCGAGTGTTCCGATGACATCATCAGCTTCCACGCCGTCAATGACTAACAAAGGCAGTCCCATAGCGCGAATGATTTCATAAATCGGTTCGATTTGTGCGCGGAGATCGTCGTGCATTTTAGGGCGATGCGCTTTATAATTCGGATAAAGTTCGTGTCGAAACGTTTTAGCTTTAGAATCAAATATTATTGCAATATGCGTCGGTTGATAATCTTTTATTAGCTTACGCAGCATATTAATCACGCCGAAAATTGCGCCGGTCGGCTGTCCTTTTGAATTAGACAGGGGCGGCAGCGCATGAAATGCGCGATGAAGATAAGATGATCCGTCAACTAAAATGTAAAACGGTGATTCAGTGTTTTGATCCTGCATGATTGAATTTCCAAGATATAATGTTTGGCGCTACGTTGATTTGAGGTAAATATCCGTTAAACCCATCACCACAGCGTGCTGTCTCGATGTTTGAACGTTTTAATATCAGAGTAGGTTGGGCTAAAGTGCCTCTAAACTTAATAAACGCTTCTAAAATAAAGTTTGGTTTGCAGTGTAATAAAACTACAGTCCCACGCTGTAAGCGCAGTCCAACAATATTGTTGGACTGCGCTTAATGTGAAGTTTTATAGATTTTTTACAAATCAAAACAGATTGTAGTTGAGTCAATTTTGTTTTAGCTGTGGGGCGCTTAGCCCAACCTACTTTTGCTGGATAATATCACAAAAACATCGGTTGCTCACGGTTCCTGATAGAGAAACAATGTTTAAATATCGCATGAGATTTGTTCAAAAACAAGAACAAATCGTAAATTTTGTAAGAAAATGCTTATGTTCTTGTAAAGTTTTTGCTACACTACAAAAAGATATTTAATATTAAAGAAAGCATGATAGGCAAAATAGCATAAGAAAACAATAGCCGAAAGTCAGAGGTCAAATTAATAATGCTAGATGTATCATCAGAACAACAGCCAATATATACATTATCACAGTTAGGCGTGCGGATTGCTGCTTATAAAAGTTTACAGAAAAGTAGTTTAAAAAATAGTAAGTGGTCAAAAAAGGTCATGAAGGCATTAAAAAGCCTGTCGAAAAAGCTAACTAAACAAAAACTTCAACCTGAAGCAGATATTTTACCAAGTATTTTGCGTACACTTAATACATTCTTCGATATAGAAGGACGACAAAAAAAGGGTCAGGTTATTGTTAATAATAATCCGCTGAAAGAAGACGAAACCGCAGCATTTCTTAAAAATTGTGCGAATCTTTATGAATCATATCGAATTATTTTTGAAGTTGTAGGACCTATATATCGACAATTTCCGCCGCAAGAAAAACAAGAAGAAACGGAAGGGTTTTCTATTCAACCTGCTTATGCCCAAGAAAGTATTTCACTAAGTCCCCAATCGTCGCGCCGGCGATTACCGCTTACTCGACCAGCGCTTACTGGACGGACTGGATATGAGCAGTTTGCCGTTATTTATAAATTATTAGAAAGTAAAGAATTTGGTTGTGCTGGAGAAACAAAAGATTCTAATTTAAATCAATTAAAAACTATTTTAAAAAAGGCGTTTTAACGACTAAAGACGAGTACAATCGCCACA
>CBDVDN010000061.1:0-7017 GCA_965372775.1 uncultured Gammaproteobacteria bacterium | reverse complement strand
TCAACCAATACAACTTTTTGTATCGCCTGCAAATCTTCTTTTGAAAAATTTAGATTAGCTAATGCACAACTCATCGGAGAAATGCTTGGATTAAATGCCGCATTTTCAGCATAAGCAGCAGAATAGATTTTATTGTTTTTCGTTAGAATTGCTATACCTGAATACGCTTTTGTATAAGGCGCATGACTTTTATTTGCTGCATTTAGAGCAGCTAAAACCGTTAAATCATCGGAGTCCTTTATAAGCTGAAGACGATGATTAGTTTTTTGCATCAATGCATCTGTTACTTTAAGCTCTTTAGGTCCGAATGAGTCTGGCAAATAATATTGTAAAAATCTAGGCGGTTTGTTCGGCAAAAGTATTGTTAATTTATCTGCTGTTGTGAGTTCGTTTAAAAATTGCCGGCAATAACCGCATGGCGCTTCGTTGACAGCAAGACTGATAATACCTTGTTCCCCATGTTCCCATGCGTTCATAACTGAAGCTTGTTCTGCATGAACGGAAAAAATTAATGCTTGTTTAGGAAATTCCATATTTGCGCCAAAATATAAATTCCCACTCAATCCTTTTGATATTGCGCCAACATAAAAATTTGAAATCGGCGGTTTTGCATAAGACTTAGCTATATTGCATAGATTAAGCATCAATTCATTTTCTGACAATCCTAATAGATCAATTAACTCTTTTACATCTTTAGCTAAAAGTACACCAGAAAAATCCGATGAAAAGATTATCGATTTAAGTATGTCTTGAGTTTTAATAGGATATTCAGATAAAGCCCCCCAAAAAAGCTTATTTCGATAAGTTGTCATGATCACCCCGCCCGTTATTTTTTGTAGATAACCGTATTTTTATGCTACAATACACTGAATTTTTAATATACACTAAATTAATATTTAATACACCATGAAAAAACAAATCAAAGCCGTATCGCTTATTTCTGGCGGATTGGATTCACTGCTTGCCACAAAAGTTATTATGGAACAAGGCATTCATGTCGAAGGCTTAAATTTCTATACGGGTTTTTTTGGCGTTGGGTCAAAAGTTGTAACACTTAGAAAAAATCAAAAAACAGGGCAATACAATAGCGCCAAATGGGTTGCTGAGCGGTTAGGCATTAAATTAAACGTTATTAATATACTGGAAGATTTCAAAGATGTTTTTATTAATCCAAGATATGGATATGGTGCTAGATTAAATCCTTGCCTTGACTGCAAAGTATTCTTAGTAAAGAAAGCGCAAGAATGGATAGTAAAACATCATTTTGATTTTATTCTCACTGGAGAAGTTATCGGTCAGCGTCCTAAATCACAACGAAAAGATACGCTGCCAGTCGTTGCAAGAGATTCCGGTGCGAATGAATTACTATTACGTCCGCTATGTGCAAAAAACTTAAAGCTTACAAAACCGGAAATTGAAGGATGGGTTGATCGAGAAAAACTATATGGCTTTAGTGGCCGCAGCCGAAAACCTCAAATCGCTTTGGCAAAACAATTCGGATTTGAGAATTTTCCACAGCCAGCTGGCGGATGCTTGCTGACTGATCCAAGTTATTGCGGCAGAATAAAAGACTTATGGGAATGTGGAAATACAAAAGATTATAATAAAGATGATATTGAGTTATTAAAAGTCGGACGGCATATTCGCCCTTCCCCTAATTTTAAAATGATTATTGGTCGTGAAGAAGTAGAAAATGAATTTTTAGAAAACTATAAAAACCAATATACACATTTATACACTGTAAATCACATGGGTCCTTTTGTAATCATTTTGGGTGAAACAACTGAAAGCAACTTAAACCTTGCTGCAGAAATTACAGCCGGATTTGGCAAGGGAAACAAGGAAGAGTCCGTTCAAGTTAAAATTTGCCCAATAAAACAAGCCCCCTATCACCTTGATGTAAAGCCTATGCATGTCAAGCAAGATTGGTACATATAAACCTTGAATAAAAGACGGATTGAAAAGCAAATAAATTAGGTATCTTCTCCATATTGTAGGAACACGGCGTGCCGTGTCCGTATTGAAAGGGGCTGCTGCAATCCGCTTCACACGGGCTACTTTTATTATCTTTACCTCGGGTTATTGAGAGCTTACTTTGGTTTGAATCAAAATATTCGGATTGCAGCAGTCCCATAATAGCACGGCACACCGTGCTGCTACGATTTTTACCCTATATTATGGGACTATAAAGCCGAAAATTTCACCGCCTTTTACTCGTAATGACACATCTAAAACTGCCGGTCTTTTTCGAAAATATTTCTGCAGTCCTTGTCCGTTAATAATCCATTCTGAACTCACTTACTTCATTTCTCCAGATAAACTAATTTTTACGGGCTGTCCCGATTTTAAGCATTGTGCTTTGCTGATAAGGGGTTTCGCCTCTATACGATAAACAAATTTTGTTTTTGCTTCAGTGGCATACAGCATAGGCGGTGTAAACTCTGCCCGCGGAGAAATGTAGTTAATGTTCGATTTAAACACACTACTCCCGCTAGCGCATTTAGTCGTAATTTATTGTCCAAGATGTATCTGTGATAAATATTTTTCAGGCAGAAAAAATATGACCTTGGTTTCATTTTTATAAAGCAAGGATAAAACGGGTTTGTTAGCAAGCACAAATTCGGAAGGTAAAAAATAAGTATCAAATACCAAACCATTATGTTTTGCATTGACTGTTTTTTGTTTTTTTGTCCACTTCGCTTTATGTAGATTGGCTTGTATAGATCTAATTTCCGAATGTACAACTTTTAAATCTTCCAAGGCTCTTTTATGCTTAATGCGTGCAACATCTAAACTTTCTTCAGATAAATGCTCTTTTTTTGCTAATGTTTCACGTCGTTTAAGAATCGTTTCATTATATCTCACATTAGATTTCAAATATCGTTCTTCTGCTTTTGCTTTTTCCAATTGTGCTTCTAATTGCTTTACGGAAGAATGTTCAGGTTGTTGATCAAGAATAAATAAGGGTTGTCCGGCAGTGACTTTTGCCCCTTTTTTAACTAAAAGTTTTTCCAATATCCCATGGACACTAGTAGAAATGAAAGCTAAATTTAATTCTACATAACCCTAAAATTCTTTCGGTTGTTTTCTGCATCCGGAAATACAGAATATGACAATTAACATCAATCCTATTGATTTTTTCATAAAAAATAATCCTTGAAAAACGATCAGGACACAAGTCTAGCAAAAAAAAATACGAAAACAAACCGTAAATAGTATCTATCTTAAAATTAGCGAGAATAATATGTCACTTCTTTCTATGTATTTATTTTCATGGTAAAAATGTATTTTGTGGTGAATTCGATTCGCCGCTGTTCAAATACATAACAGATCCTAATGCAACCGCTAGCATTGCAATACTTACTGCAAACAATCCCCACCTTTGATGTAAAAAATGAAGCAATATAATTAGGCTGTATTTTTTTCACTAAATGTTTAAGACAACGTCCTAAAACTTTCGGAGAAGGTATTGTCGTATCCGCCAAACTGCTTTTTTCGCCCTGTGTGATATGAATAACAGTCGTATTTAATTTTAATTCATTTAATGCTTGCGCTGCATCGGCATCCGTTCCTCTAAATTCATCTCCAAAGAAAACAGCTTGTGTGAATTTCGGATGTTCAGCTAAAAAGCTAGTAATAGCAGTACCTTTGCTGCCTGTATTTTTATTTAATTTATATTTCAGACACATTTCACCCAAATGAAGTTCGAAACCCTCAATAGGCGGTAGATGTCGTTTTAATTGCGTTTTAAGATGCAATACAATTTCTTCTAATCTTGCTGTTTTACCCTCCAATCGAGTCGACAGCGGACGCCAATGCATATCAAAAGAAAATTGTTTGGGTTCTAAGTAGATATCGCCTTGTTCTAATTTGAACTCCCCGCTTATTTGACCGACGATTTTTTTTTGCTTGCTCGAATTTTTTCTTCCGTATATCAAGCTGTATCGATGATAATTTAAAGCGATGCGTCTATATCTTATTTCTGTTCCATGCTGTCCGATCACGTTAAATTCTTTTCCGAGAAATTTATCGATCTCACGAGCGGGTCTGCCTGTTACAATAACGATCTGATTGCCGAATTTCACTCTCAATTGTTTTAAATATTGCCCAGCAATTTCATCTTGAGAAGCTTCTGAGGCTCTTGCCACGAAAAGGGCTAAAGTTCCATCATAGTCGAAAAACATCACTACATTGCCGCGCCTAAGACTCATGGGCAATCTTGCAAAAAACTGACTGCATCGATGTGATTCTGTAATATGGGCAATATTCGTTTTTTTACATTGAGTAAGATTCATATTATCTTGAATAACAACGCTTATTTTTTTCCAATTTATTGCAGCTTGCGGGGCAGGTATATTTATTGTTCTTATAATAGCTTTGGCATGGCTTGGAATATTTTTAGGATCATCAATCAAACAAACCGCTGTGCTAGGTTCGTCTACATATTATGCAAGCGTATCTCTTATTCTTTGAGATGAGCTTTTCCATTCTTGATGCACACGGGTTTTAAATTTTTCATTTAAACCCCATCCTAATATCGATGCAAAACCAATCTTTTTGCTTATAACAAGCGATGCTTTAGCTTTTTCAGTCGCCTGTGCGCTCATCGTTTCTGGTGCTGAGTAATTGCAAAAAGCACTGGAAACTTATTGTTAATCAAGCACAATTTAATTTACTGATGATATTTACCAGAACAGCATATCTAACCAATAATCACAAAACTAGTCTTATTAAGAAAAATTCTGTATATTTGCTGAATGAAAATTAACCGCCATACAGACTGGATTTCAAACCGAATCAGCATTGATTATTTTGCTTGGAGTTTGGATTTTAACAGAACACAAATGCTCAACAAATTAAAAGATGTTGCTGATCTACCGAAACTAGTAACTACTTTGAAAAATTACGGCTATAATGATGCCGAATTAGAAAAATTATCCTATAAAAATTGGCTAAGAGTTATAAAAAACACATGGAAATAAAACAAAACAAACTTCGCAATATTGCAATTATCGCGCATGTTGACCACGGCAAAACAACTTTGATCGATCAATTATTACGACAATCCGGCATATTTCACCAGCGCGCCCAGATTTCAGATCGCGTAATGGACTCCAACGATCTGGAAAAAGAACGCGGCATTACTATTTTAGCTAAAAATACAGCTATTGAATGGAACGGTTATCATATTAATATTGTTGATACGCCAGGACATGCTGATTTTGGCGGTGAAGTCGAACGTATTTTATCAATGGTAGATTCTGTGCTGCTCTTAGTCGATGCAGTAGACGGACCTATGCCTCAAACACGTTTTGTAACACAAAAAGCTTTCGCACAAGGACTAAATCCGATCGTTGTCATTAACAAAATCGATCGTCCAGAAGCGCGTCCAGATTGGGTGGTTGATCAAGTTTTCGATCTCTTTGATCGTTTAGGTGCGACTGAAGAACAATTGGATTTTCCAGTCATCTATACTTCTGCAATTGAAGGCTATGCTGTACTAAAGATAAATGAACCGCATACCGACATGATACCGCTTTTCAAAATGATAGTAGAACATGTTTCGCCGCCGAAAGTTGACGTCACAGCACCCTTTCAAATGCAGATCAGCTCTTTAGATTATTCCAGTTATGTTGGATCAATTGGTATTGGACGCATTAAAAGTGGCATTGCAAAAATCAATATGCAGGTCGTTATTGTAGATCGAAACGGTCAAACAAGAAAAGGACGCATTCTTCAGGTTTTAAAACACTTAGGTTTAGAACGAAAAGAAGTCCCTGAAGCCTATGCCGGAGATATTATTGCAATAACTGGTATTGACGACTTAAAGATATCCGATACGTTATGCGATCCGGAAAATATTGAAGCCCTACCTGCTCTAACCGTTGATGAACCAACTATTATCATGACTTTTCAAGTCAACACATCACCTTTTGCCGGACGTGAAGGAAAATTTTTAACAAGCCGTCATCTAAGAGAACGTTTACAGCGTGAATTAATTTATAATGTTGCTTTAAGAGTTGAAAACACAGATGATCCGGATAAATTCCGTGTTTCCGGACGCGGCGAGCTGCATTTGGCAGTTCTATTGGAAAACATGCGTCGTGAAGGTTATGAATTAGCTGTTTCGCGTCCTGAAATCATCACTAAAATGGTCGATGATGTCCTGTACGAACCATATGAACTTGTTACGATCGACATCGAAGTTCAGCATCAAGGCGTTATTATGGAACAAATGGGTACGCGGCAAGCTAAACTTCAAGACATGCAGCCAGACAATAAAGGACGTGTTCGCTTAGATTATATTACGCCGACTCGAGAACTCATTGGCTTTCATACCTTATTTCTAACACTAACGTCTGGAACCGGCATCATACATCATGTTTTTGATCATCTCGGCGTTATGCAAAACCGCACCGTTAATAAACGCAAAAACGGCGTCATGATTTCAAATGGTTCCGGCAAAGCAACCGGTTTTGCCTTATGGAATCTTCAAGAACGCGGGAAAATGTTAATTCCACCTCAAACAGAAGTCTACGAAGGCATGATTGTCGGCATTCATTCACGTGATAACGATTTAGTTGTCAATGTAACAAAAGGAAAACAGCTTACCAACGTTCGAGCCTCCTCTTCCGATGAACATATCATTCTAACTCCACCGATCAAAATGACATTAGAACAAGCACTGGATTTTATCGATGATGACGAACTGGTTGAAATTACGCCATCTCATATTCGCTTACGTAAAAAAATGTTGACAGAAATAGACCGCCGCCGCGCTGCAAGACAATAAAAATAACGCTGCAGAACCATCTGCTGTCTGTCAGGATGCGATTAAAAGTGTGGTCAAAAAAGATAGCAAAGTATTTTCACTAAACTCCGTCATCTCGCGGCTACGTCACCCCATTACTTGATCACGAAGCCGTGGGATGGTGAGAAATGAATAATTTGACCGCATTTTTGGGGTTTTTTGTCCATCCCCGCGAAATTTCTGCTGAATACGTTCCAACCCTTATG
>CBDVDN010000060.1:0-7018 GCA_965372775.1 uncultured Gammaproteobacteria bacterium | reverse complement strand
AATGCCGCGGAATTTTTAAAAAAATTAGGATTTACCATATTAGACGGCTCTGGATTAACCGAAACGGCGCCGGGCGTTGCCTTTAATTTTCCAGGTAAAGAAAGAATCGGTTCTGTGGGCGCGCCGATTAGTACTGTTGAGGTGCGTATTGTCGATCCAGATAAAGACGGTATTGGAGAAATTGCAATAAAAGGACCGAATATTATGCGGGGATATTACAAACATCCGGATTTAACTAAACAAGCAATAAAAGACGGCTGGTTTTATTCGGGTGATTTAGGATATCTTGATAAAGATGGATATTTATACATAACAGGACGAAAAAAAGAACTGATAGTGTTGAGTTCGGGTAAAAATATTATGCCGGAAGAAGTGGAAATGCATTATGCGAAGAGCGCTTATATTAAAGAGTTATGTGTGTTTGCTATCGGAGAGAAAGGAAAAGAAGAATGGCTCAAAGCAGTTGTTGTTCCGGATATGGAAGTGTTTAGACGTAAAGGCATTGCGACAATTTATAATATGATCAAGTGGGATATGGAAAATTATTCCAAAGGATATCCTGCTTATAAACGTATCATGGGTTTTATTATTAGCAATAAAGAGTTGCCGAGAACGAGATTAGGGAAATTAAAACGTTATGTCATTCAAGAGGAATATTTTGATGCGCTTAAGGCAGAAAAGAAAATGCCTAAAGATAAAATCGAATTGAATGCTGAAGATTTAGAGCTGCTTGCTTCCGTAGTTGGCAAAAAAATTAATGCTGTTCTTGTTAAGAATTTTTCTATTGATCACCAAATTTGTCCATCTGATCATTTAGAGCTTGATTTAGGACTTGATTCATTAAATAGAGCGGAATTGATAACCGAATTAGAAAAGCAATTTAAAATTAAGATTGAAGAAGAACATATGGCGCAAATATTTACGGTTAAAGAATTAATTCAGTTCATTGAAGAGAAAGCAGGTGCAATTAAGTTGGAAGATATCGAAAATACTGTGCCTTCGATGCCTACAAATTGGAAAGAAATTTTAACAGCAAAACCAAGTAAAGAAATTTCTCGTTTAGTTGATTTTTCACCTTCGTTTTTAACGAGAGCATTTACTTTTTTTGTGATTAATCTTATTTTGATTTTATCGAAAATATTATTTCGCTTGAAAGTCTATGGTTTAAAAGATTTGCCGCATGACGGACCATTGATGCTTTGTCCGAATCATTGCAGTAATTTAGATGGTTTTGTGCTGGGGGCAGGCGCATCGCGTTGGTTAAAGTGGAATATATATTATTTGGGTTATCGCCGTTATTTAGAAGTGCCAATACTGCGTCATTTCGTTAAGGCTTTTCAGGTTGTTCCGATTGAGGCAAGTACGCAGTTAATTGAAACAATGCAGGTGAGCGCCATATTATTAAAAAATAAAAAAATCGTGTGTATCTTTCCTGAAGGCAGCCGATCTATTGATGGGCAGGTCAGACCATTTAAAAAAGGCGCTGCTATTTTGGCGAAAGAATTAAATGTTAGTATGGTGCCGGTTTATATTAAAGGTTCGTTTGAAGCCTTGCCGCGCACGAGAAAATTTATTCGCCCTTATCCAATTAAAGTGTTTTTTGGCAAACCGCTGAGTGCTGATGAATTAATAAAGGCTGGAAAAAAGCTAGGCGCAAAAGATGATTACGAAGCGATTACTCTGGCACTACAGGAAGAAGTGGTTAAGTTGTCTAGGAATTAAGCGGTAAAGATTTTAGAATTTTTTGTTGGGTTAATCGCTTTGCGCGATTAACCCAACCTACTGACTACTTGCTAAACTACACAGATAAATCCCTTATAATGATCCTCTCCTTCTATATAATGTTTTATGGTTTTACATTTAGGGATTGTTTTACGGTCAAGCGTGGCGGTGCACGTATTTTTTGAGCTGTTATAATAATGTGCATATTCACATCTAAGCTCAAAGGCATCAGAATATAAACCATCAGGTTTATATTCTTCTAAAGGCTGTTTTTGGGATGGGCATTTCAAAGTCCATGTTAACGTAATATTTTTAGCTCCTGACGTGTTAGTTGTTAGATTAGGTAGTTTCGGGCAAGGAATAATTATTTGCCCTGCATAAGCCGAAACGCTGGTTAATAAAAATATTAATGCAGACAAAATTAAGTAAGTTTTGCTCTTCATGAGAATTGACTCCTTTGTGGTTGAAAAAATCAAATTTATATCAAAGTTTTCTTAGTATAGTTTAGATTAAAAGAAAATTCTACGGTTTTGCTATTTTCAGCGAAAAATAAGATAAAGCGCATAATATTGTTAAGGTTATATAAATATAAGATAAAGTGTATTCATGGATCACATGCAAATGTGTAACGATAATGCTAATGAGTGATGTGCCGATGAGTCCAGTTGAAGCAATAAAAGCGCTGGCGGCGCCTTGTCCTGGAAAAATTTCTAGTGCTTGTGCAAAACAGTTTGGGAAAATAAATCCCGTCGCGAATATAGATAAACTTGTAAATAATATAATGCTTGCAGAACTAAACCAGTTGAAGGCGCTTGAAATTAATAAGCCAAAACTTGCGATGAATAACATTACAATGCCGAGCAAAATAAGAGTGCTAGGTTTAAATTTCTTTAATAGTCGACTATTAATCGAGACACCGATTAAGTACGATAATCCTACCAATAATAGCAATTGTCCGTAAGCAACAGCTGTTACATGTAAAATGCTTTGCAGCATAAAAGGTCCGACAATATTAAAGACAATCATGAAGCCGAAAGCTAATGTTAAACAGCTAACGCTCACAATAAAACGAAAATTTGACAGTAACGATAAGTAATTTTTGAATATTTTTTTTGGCGTAAATGCTGTTTTGTCTGGCTGTTTGTTTGTTTCTGAAACAAATAGATATAAGAAGACGAGCAGTATAAACGCATAACTCGTCATGACGAAAAAGTTTGCTTGCCAGCCGATATAATGTTGTAAATATCCTCCTATTACCGGTGCAAATATTACAGTAAAAGAATATAGCATAGCGGAGTAACTTGTCATTTGTGCTAATCGTTTTCCGGTAAATATATCACCTAAAATAGCGCTGGCTACTGTAAAGCCGCAGCCCATGCCAATGCCTTGTAATGCCCGGCAGATTAGTAATTCATTAATAGATGTTACAAACATAGCAGCAATACTGCTGACTAAAAAAATAAAGCTTCCGATGAGCAATATAGGTTTTCGTCCGTATCGATCCGAACACGGTCCGTAGAATAACTGCGTTAAGCCTAAAAATAGAATGTAAATTGTTAGACTGAGCTGTAATAAAGATTCAGTAGCAGCCTGGATGCTGTGAGTCATAGCAGTCCAAGAAGGCAAATAGATATCAATCGCTAATTGAGGTAATGGGTAGACTAGTAGAATTGTAAGGATAAATAGCCAGCTGGTTGTTTTCGAATCGTTATTCATTATTAGTCACTTATGATGCCATATAGATCAATTGTTAGGCGCTTTAAGATTTTTTGTAATCCCATATTCCAAGATTTTACTAGAGTGCGGCTGCTTTTTTCACTTAATGGAATAGCTTGAGAAAAACTTTTGTTCATAATGATATGAAGTTTGTGATTTTGAGGTTTAAATAAAACGAATCGAATTTTAATGATCGCTTTGGGATGCTGTCGATCTCGATAATCAGCATATAACGCTAAAATTTTCGAATGCAGAATGTAATTTGATTTGCCTAAAAGGTTTGTGTTTGTGATGTAATGGAATAGCCCCGCCTTGTAAAGGTAGTTAATGAGGATGTGATTGATCTGCCGGGTTGGAGGAATAAAGAAAACGTTATAATGGTCTTTTAGATAATTTATATTACTGGTTCTATAGACAAAACTTGTGCCTGAAAATTGAGGAACAATCGAAGTGTTATAGAGTTGTAATACGGTTGTTGAGGAATTTGTTTTTTTTGCAGGTAATTTAACATCAAACATGTATTGCGTGCGATTAGGATACTTTGAGCGCAAACAACCAGTTAATGAAAGGCAAGGGATGATTAATAACAGTGTAATAAATAATTTTTTCATAAATCTTCCGGATTTAATTTCGGCGGCGGACTGCCAAATATAACGCTTGAAGGAAAGGATTTTGTGTTTTCTGTTATAGCGCGTAAATTGGTTGAAGCATCAGATAAGTTGTTGAGGGTGTTCGTGATGTTTTCATCTGTACGGTGCAGTAAATCATTTGTTTCCTGCATAACTTTATTCGTTGTGTTTGCTAATTTTTCTATAGAAGAAAATGTTTTTTTGAATTCTACTTTTTTTAAGTTATCTAAAATGTGTTGCGCATTATCGCTAAAATTTGTTAACGCACTAATGGCCGAAGGAATATAATAATGCTTCGGTGTCCAATCAATAGGTAAGGGGGAATTATTTTTTGGGTTTAAGAAGTTTAATTCTAAATAAGTATTGCCGGTTAATCCTTGCTGCGTTAGTTGAACTCTTAAGCCGTCTTTAATGCTTTTTTCAATAAATTCTTCTCGATTTTCTGGTTTAATGTCTTTTAGAAAGCTGGGCGTGACTTCCATCTCAACATAAATATAGCGATTATATTTGTTTGTATTTAGGTTATGTTTGGTTTTGTAAATAAGGTTGACAAAAGTGACTTTTTTCACGCGCCCAATAGATAATCCGCGGTATTTAACTGGAGACCCAACGACTAATCCTTGTACGGACTCATTGAAATAGGTTTCGATGTAAACGATTTTGCGGAATAAGCGTCCAGAGCTTAGTAATAATATTGCAACAATTAATAAAGCAGCGCCGGAAATAATAAATGTGCCGATTCGAAAGTAACTGATTTGTCTGCTTGATTTTTGATGATGCGGCATGTTTGTGTTCCTGTTTATGGTTCCCGATGAAAAAATTTCCTAACAATCTCATTATCATGACTATCACATAAGTCTTTGGGTTTTCCTTCTGCGATAATTTCCCCTTTATGCAGCATAATAGCTCTTTGTGCAATATTATATATGCTTGATAGTTCGTGTGAAACAATTACAAAAGTATTTTTTAATGCTTTTGACAATTTTAGAATTAATTGATCTAGCTGCGCGGCTGTGATCGGATCCAGCCCAGAAGAGGGTTCGTCGAAAAATAAAATATCTGGGTCTAGCGCCATCGCTCGAGCAATAGCAGCCCGTTTTTGCATGCCGCCGCTTAATTCTGCCGGCATGTGCGTGATGAAATCGCCTAATCCGACTAGTTCTAACTTGTTTTGAGCAATAGCATTCATTGCATCGGGGGGCAGTGTCGTCCATTCTTCTAGGGGTAGGCGTACATTTTCTAAAAGATTCATTGAGCTAAATAATGCGCCGCCTTGAAATGTGACGCCTATACGCTTGAGAATATCGGCGCGTTCTGTTTCGAATTCAGTTGTGATATTTTTATCTTTGATGAAAATTTGTCCGTTTTTTGGCTGAAGCAGACCGATCATATGATGCAGTAAAGTTGTTTTTCCGCAGCCGGATTGACCGAGTATGACGAATATCTCTCCTTCTTTAATATCAAAACTTATATCATCAAGAATAATATGTTTGTCGTATTTAACGCTAAGATTTTGTACGCGAATAATAGGTTTATTTGTCATGTTATATTCCTAATGCATAATAAATACAGGCAAATAGACCGTCAACGATTACGATCATGATAATGCTGCTGACGACAGCGGATGTTGTTGATTCTCCGACTGCTTTTGCGCCTATTTTAGCTTTTAGTCCATGGAAACAGCCTATGGCAGCGATTAAGATGCCGAATACGAAAGCTTTAAATAAACCGCCTAAAAAATCTTTAAAAACAATGGCTTGTTTTAATTGATGCATGTAAATATCAAAGTGATAGCCTAAGGTTTGCATAACAATTCCGCATCCGATTAAACCGAAGAATATTAAGAAGATATTGAGGAGCGGTGTCATGATAGCAACAGCAATAATGCGAGGGACAACCAAAAATTTTACGGAATCTAATCCCATCGTTGTTAATGCGTCGATTTCTTGATTGATTTTCATCGAGCTGATTTCCGCAGAAAAAGCCGAAGCAGTTCTGCTTGCAAGGAGTACAGCGGTCATGAGCGGACCCATTTCGCGCATTAATCCTAGTCCGACTAGGTTTGCAATATAAAGCTGTGCGCCAAATCGTTCTAAAGGCAGCGCAGATTGAAAGGCTGTAATGAAACCAATTAGAAAACCGATTAATGCGACAAGTGATAAGGCATGAGGACCTGTATCTTCAGCCACAGCCCACATGTCTTTCCAGCGTATGGCAGAAGGATGACGTATCGTTTGTAGTAAATGATAAGATAGGTGTCCGAGGAAAGTAATATTATCCCGTAAGTCGTTTAAAAGCCGCATAGTTAAGTAGCCTATTTTTTCTCGAAAGCTGTTATGCTGGCTGGGCTGGAAATGATGCGGTTCTTTATATTTTTCATCAGATAGTTTTAATAAATCTTGCAGATGATGCGATGCGTTTTCAAGCGTATAATGCTTTTTCGCATTTATTTGACGATGTTTTAATTCTTGAAGCAAGGCTATGCCGGTGCTGTCGCAATGAACCACGTTTTTTAAGTCGATGATAAGCGCGCTCGGCTGATATTTTTTCTGTAAATCAAGACAAGATTGCCAAAGTTTAGATATTGTATCGATGTCCAGTTGAACATGAAATTCAATCCGTAATCCTTTCGGAGTTTCTTGAACAGATATGTTGGGATCAATATTGTCCATGAGTTTAGTCAGTCCAATTATTTCAAGTTTAATAAATTATTTGGCATAAAATTTTTCTAAAAAATTATCTGTTTGCTTTATAGGTGAAACAATAAATAATTCATTTAAACGAATAGATTTTCTAAAATAATCTCGCCAAGCGAATAAATGTCGATATTTATTAGATAAAAAGTAACTAAGTTTAAATCGATAGTTTGGTAAATGCTTTAGATCGTGCATTGCATCTAGCGCGAAACTTTTTAAAATCCTTGAATCACGAGACATCGGAAAAGAATAAAC
>CBDVDN010000059.1:0-7038 GCA_965372775.1 uncultured Gammaproteobacteria bacterium | reverse complement strand
CACTGATTAAGTTTGAAAAGGAATTTTGGGCATCGGAAGATTTGACAAAACTGTATGGTCAGATTATGTCAAAGAAAAATGTTGAAGGGATAGAGCGTATTTTTATGGATGGATTTAAAGAATTTGCACGATTAAAAAAACAATCTCAGCTTAATTCTGATGCGGTTATAAAAGGCGTGCAAAGAGCGATGCGCGCTGTGCAGATACGGGCAGTTGATCAATTGGAAAATCATTTGTCATTTTTAGCAACTGTAGGTTCGACGAGTCCGTATGTGGGTTTATTTGGAACGGTTTGGGGGATTATGAGCGCCTTTCAGGCATTAGGACATGTGCAGCAGGCAACAATTGCTATGGTCGCGCCGGGCATTTCCGAAGCGCTGATTGCAACGGCAATGGGATTGTTTGCTGCAATTCCAGCAGTGATTGCTTATAACCGATATGCTTGTGCCGTTGAACGTATTGTTAATCGCTATGAGTCTTTTCAGGAAGAGTTTTCGAATTATTTGCAGCGTGTTGGATAAATGTCAGTGGTGGTTTTGCAGAGAGTTGAATAAATGAAAAAATATTTAAGTGCGAGAAGGTATCGTCCTATATCAGAAATTAATGTTGTGCCTTATATTGATGTGATGCTGGTATTGCTGGTTATTTTTGTGATTACAGCGCCGTTATTAAGTCAGGGCGTGAGAGTCAATTTACCACAAGCACAAGCGAAAGCATTATCTGTTAAAGCGCAAACGCCAATTATTGTGACAGTCGATAAGCGCGGACGTTATTATTTAAGCGATTCCGATAATCCAAACGTTTTGATGATGCCGCAGCAGTTAATGACGAGCATTGCAGCTGAATTAGCGCTTGCCCAAGAAAATCATCAGCCGCAGCCGACAATTTTAGTGAAAGGCGATAAAGATGTTATTTATGGGAAAATTGTACAGACTATGGTTTTATTGCAGCATGCCGGTGTTAAAAAAGTAGGTTTAATGACAGAAACGCCAAAAATAGCAAAAGGAAAGCCGCAGCCATGAATCATTCTCAAAGATATTATAAACGTTCTATTTTTCTCGCATCGATTTTATTTATTGCTATTGCATGTTTTGCTGTTTTTAATTTGACTGTTCGACATGTTTCAATGTCGGTCGCGGCGCAGCAGATAACGAAAATCGTGCAGGCTGTGACAGTCAATCAGATACAAGTTCAGACTGAAATAAATAAAATACAGGCAGCGCGCGCGGCAAAAAAACAAAAAGAATTAGCGCGCCAAAAACATTTGCAGCAGTTGGTACTTCAGGCAAAACAAGCGCGATTGGCAGAACAAAAACGATTGACTATTTTAAAACAAAAGCAGCAGTCTATTGAGAAAATACAAAAAGTAAAAGCACAGGCGGAAGCTTCAAAGCTTTCAGCGCTGCAAAAACAAGTTGCTGCACAAAAAAAAGCGCTTATCGTGCAGCATAAAAAAATGGATGAGCAAAAATTAATGCAGCAGATTGCAGCGGAGAAAAAACAAATTGCAGCTGTTCATGCAAGGCAGATTCAAACAGAAATTGAAAAGTATAAGGCGTTAATTTTAAATACAATCGGGCAGAATTGGATTATGCCGAAAAAATATTTGAAAAATTCAGCGACGCAGTTGTTGATTCAATTAGCGCCGGGCGGAATTGTGCTACACGTTAATATTTTAAAAAGCAGCGGTAATCCAATTTTAGATCGTTCTGCTATGACGGCTGTTTGGAAAGCTTCGCCATTACCGGTTCCGAACGATTCTGAAGCTTTCGGAAAGTTTCGTCAATTGCATTTAACTGTGAGACCCGAAGGGGTGATGACGGGCTGAATTGTTTAATAGGTTGGATTTGACTGGTACGGTTGCTATATATTCGTCACAAGCCTGCATGAGTTCTGGAGACATTTGTTCTGTTGCTTGTTGTAGATTTTCACATTGACCATCTAGCCCCATATTATAATACATTTGAAGCAAGTTACGCTGTATGCAGGCGAATTGGTCTAATCCGTCTAAATCTGCGCCAGCTGCTTGTGCTATTGCCGGCGTGGCAAGCGCAAGGAAAAAAAGTGCAGTGGGCGGTTTGTTTGGAGAAAACGAGATGTGTTTGTGAGCAGATTTTTTGCGCTTTCTGTTAGGGTTTTTGCGGTGGTTTTAAAAAAATTAGGTAACATAATTTATCCTCTATTTTTGATAATGTAATTTTGCAGATGGTGGCTTCAGTTTTGTTTTAAGTTAAGTTTATTTTGGATTTTTTTGGAACGATCCTTGCAGGCGATTATATTTTATTGGATGATATGCTCTTAAAAAATCGAATTAAGTCTAGCCCGGCGAGTTTGTTGGGCTGCGCTTAAGGGATAAATCGTAAATATTTTTAAACAAAAAACCAGATTTTAATTAAAAAAATTTTAATAAGTTCAAGGGCACTTAGCTCTACCTACGCATTTTTTAAAAAGTTTTGACATGATATATTTATGAATATGAAAAAAGTTACATGTTTTTCTGTTTTAGTTATTTTGCTGCTTGTGCAAGGGCTTGCTGATGCTGTTTTGAATTTAGAGCTTACTAAAGGAATTGACAGCGCTTTGCCAATTGCGGTTGTGCCGTTTAAATATCAAGGCAGCGGAAAATCAACAGTGGACGTCAGCCAAGTCATTACTACTGATTTGCAAAATAGCGGACAGTTTAAAATCTTTGATGCTGCTTCCATTAAGCAATTTCCACATCGTTTTAATGAAGTTAATTTCGATTATTGGCGCGGTTTGGATTTGAATAATCTTGTTATCGGAAGTATGCAGTCTCAAGGCAATCGCCGTTATCAAGTGAAATTTTATTTATTAAATGTTTATAAAGGAAAATCATCGAGCGCAGTATTCGATGATGCGGCGACTATTTTAAATGCACATAATGATCCAATTTTAATAAGTCGAATGTTTGTGACAAAAGGTGGAAATTTACGCCATTTAGCGCATCAAATTTCCGATATGATTTATAAAAAATTAACAGGAGAGCAAGGGATTTTTTCTACGAAAATCGCGTATGTTCTAGTAAAAAGAATTAAGGATAAACTTGCGCAATATTTTTTGAAAGTTGCCGATGCAGATGGGTATAATCCGCGGACGATTTTGAAATCAAATGATCCTATTGTATCGCCGGCTTGGTCGCCGGATGGTAGATATATAGCGTATGTATCTTTTGAAAATCTTCGATCGGCTATTTATGTTGCCGATTTAAAAACGGGTAAAAGACGATTGCTGACGCAGTTTTCAGGTATTAACAGTGCGCCGGAATGGTCTCCTGATGGTAAGGAAATGGCAGTGGTGCTTTCGAAAAATGATAATCCAAAAATATATGTTATGGACTTGAAAAGCAAAAAATTGACGCAAATGACACATGGGTTTTCAATTGATACAGAACCAGCTTGGTCACCGGATGGACAGTCGCTTGTTTTTACATCTGATCGTGGTGGTTCTCCCCAAATCTATCAAATTAATTTGAAGACAAATGCGATTAATCGCGTGACGTATTTTGGAAATTATAATGCGCGCGCTTCTTTTACCCCAGATGGTAGAAATATCGTGCTGCTGCATCGTAATCATGATGGCTTTACTATTGCATTGCAGAATTTAGAAGCAGGGGCGATAACTGTTTTAACGAAAGAAAACCAGTGTCAATCTCCGAGTATTGCGCCGAACGGAAGAATGATTATTTATGCTTTCCGAAAAGGAAATAAACGTATGCTGGGACTTGTTTCTATTGATGGACGTGTTAGATTACAATTGCCGGAAAGTGATGGCGAAGTTCGAGAGCCAGTATGGGGGGCAGAAGTCAGAAGTCAGATATAACTCGTCATCCCCGCAGGGTGTGCTGGATCAAGTCCTAGCTCAAGCTTGACAAGTGGGATTCAGGGGTGCGTTTGCTGGATCTCGCGACCCCGTGATCAAATAACGGGGTTGACGTAGCCGCGGGATGACGAGGTTTTGTAATGCGGGATGATGGGCTAATAGAATATTTACAGACAGATGAGGTTTAGTCGATGATTATGATAAATAAAGCAATTAACGGTATTATGTTGACTTTTTGTGTGGTTATGTTGTCTGCTTGTGCATCACGGCAAGGTTCGCCGGCTGATGTGTCGAATGCTATGGCATACGGATCGGGAGCGAAAACATATGCTTTGAGCAAAGAGGATAATTTAGCAGGGACAGATGTTGGTCCGCATAATGGTATATTAGGCATAAGAAGTTTTTATTTTGCATTTGACAGTAATGTTGTAGTACAAAAGGATTATTTAGCTATTCAGGCGCATGGACAATATTTGCTGGATCATCATAATGCGCGGGTTGTGATAGAAGGCAATACGGACGAGCGCGGTAGTCGTGAATATAATATTGGATTGGGAGAGCGGCGGGCTGATGCTGTTCTTAGTATTTTGAGAATGCAGGGCGTGCCAAAAGTGCAGATTCGAACATTAAGCTACGGCGCTGAAAAGCCCGTTGCGTTAGGACATAATGAAAAAGCTTATCACTTAAATCGGCGTGATGATGTTGTATACGAGGCAAATTGATTATGAGAATTTTAAAAATATGGTTAACATTATTTTTTATCGTATTTCCAGTTTTGATTTTTGCTGATGTGCCGGTTGTAACGGCATCTTCAACAAATTCAGTAGATCGTCTTGCGCAGTTAGAACGGCAGGTACAATATTTGCAGCAATTAAATCTTCCAGCGCGGATGGCGAAATTACAGCAGACTGTTCAGGATTTGCGCGGAATTATAGAAGTGCAGGGACATGAAATTCAGCAGTTGCAAGTGCAATTACGTAATCAGTCGAAAGGTCAGACTTCATCGCAAACGCCTTCTGTTTACTCACCGGCTGCAGCGCCTGTGTCGTTAACACCCGTTTCAGCAATGCCGATTGCAGCGCACGCAGTATCCAAAGCGAAACCAGCAGTATTACCGAAAACTACAGCAGTTTCAAAACAGGATGAGGATACGCAAGCCTATCAGGCAGCCTTTGATTTAATCACCAACAAACAATATAGTGAAGCAATTCCAGCTTTACAAGCCTATTTGAAACAATATCCTGATAGTCAATATGATGTTAACGCGCATTATTGGCTGGGCGAGCTTTTTGCATTAGCTGGACAGAATGATCAGGCGGTTTCGGAATTAAATACGGTTGTGACGAATTATGCGGATTCCAACAAAGCGCCGGATGCCTTATTAAAATTGGGATCTATGTCCTATGATCAATCACAATGGGAACAGGCAAAACAATATTGGAAAAGGATTATCTCAAAGTATCCGAATAGTTCGTCTGCGAGAATAGCTAATACCAATTTGCAAAAGTTAGAACAGGCAGGATATTAAGGAAAAAATCTTATTCGAAGACTTGCTATTTTTTTAAAAATCGTTATGATGCGATTTTCTTATCTTTATTGGGTCGTTAGCTCAGTTGGTAGAGCAGCAGGCTTTTAACCTGTTGGTCGAGCGTTCGAGCCGCTCACGACCCACCATATTTTGGAAAATTATTCTATCTATTTTTATACAGGAGTTTTTATGTCTACTTTTATTATTCCGCGAACGACTTATTATGGTGTTGGTGCGCTTGAAAATCTGAAAACCATAAAAGGTACAAAAGCTGTTATTGTTACCGGCAAAGGCAGTATGCAAAAATTAGGTCATCTTGATCGAGCAATTGATTTTTTAAAACAAGCGGGTATTGCATCCGCGGTGTTTGAAGGTGTGGAACCCGATCCGTCTATTGAGACAGTCATGCGCGGTGTAGAGCTTTTCAATCAAGAAAAACCGGATGTTATTATTGGTTTGGGCGGTTGTTCTTCTATCGATGCTGCAAAAGCTATGTGGGTATTTTATGAATATCCTGAAACAAAATTTGAAGAAATTGTTCCGCCTTTTTCAATTAAACCATTACGTAATAAAGCTATCTTTGTTGCGATCCCGTCAACTAGCGGTACTGGCACAGAAGTGACTTGTGTTTCAGTGATCACAGATCGTAAGAAGGGAGTTAAATACCCAATTGTTTCTTATGAGTTAACACCGGATATTGCAATTGTGGATGGCGAAATTAGTAAATCTATGCCGTCGCATATAACTGCTAATACGGGTTTGGACGCATTATCACATGATACGGAAGCTTATGTGTCAACTTTAGCGCAGCCTTATACGGATTCATTAGCGCATAAATCTATAGAGATGATTTTTGAAAACTTACCGAAAGTGTGTCAAAACGGTGATGATTTGGAAGCGCGTCAAGCTATGCATGATGCTTCTTGTCTTGCGGGTATGTCGTTTACCAATGCATTGCTAGGTATTATCCACGCTATGGCGCATCAATTGGGTGGTATGTTTAGTATTCCGCATGGTCGTGCAAATGCTATCTTAATGCCGAATATTGTTCGTTATAATAGTAAGAGTACTGATAAATATACTCAACTAGCTAAGATCTTTGGTAAAACCACGGCTGAGGATTATGCAGAAGAAGTTGAAAAGCTTCGTCGAACAGTTGGAATTGAAGATAGTATCAAAGAATACGGTCTTGATGAAAAATTGTGGAATGAAAAGCTTGATGAAATTGCTCAAAATGCAATGAATGATCCTTGTGTTGGCGCGAATCCGCGTCAGCCAACGCTAGAAGATATTAAAAAAATCTACGAATGTTGCTACAAAGGTGAAAAAGTTAATTTTTAGCTTGTCTTAAGTCACGATCCAACCTTCTTTTTTATAGAAAGAAGGTTGGATTTTTGTATAACTTATCTATTACTACTGCTGTTTGTCATACCTACGAGACGGTTATTGGAATGTGTTTACAGTATCTGCTTCTAAAAATCCGAATCTAGAATCATTCCAATGACTCATTTTTATGGGAATTTGATTTTTCAACTTTCTTTACAATAAAATAAAAAAATTATTGCTTTATTTTTGTCTTTTATTATTATCCTTTTTTGTAATTGGTTCGATTGAAAATGTTATATTGGCATTAATGTTACTGGTGCAAGCCGAATATTTTGACTAAAACC
>CBDVDN010000058.1:0-7045 GCA_965372775.1 uncultured Gammaproteobacteria bacterium | reverse complement strand
AAAAATTAACGATGATATAATGAAAAAACTAAATGAACTTTTGATAACATCAGAAGAATATAGAGAATTCGTAAATAATCATTTTGAAAATATAATCAACAAAGATTCAGCATGACAAATAAACAAGGATATTAAAAATGAAAAAATTATTTTTCGCCTGCAGACAAACCGCAAAATTTGCTCTCCCGATGGTCGGAGCAAGATTAATAGGCACATCGACTGGGCTAATTTCTATGTTATTAATCGCAAAATTAGGTCATAAAGCATTAGCAGCCGGCGCACTTGTCTCTTCATTGTCTACCATGCTGTTTGTTATTTCGTGGGCAATGTTATTTTCCGTCAGCGTCGTCGTAGTAAGATTTTACGGTGCAAAAAAATATCCAGAAACGGGTCGAATTCTTCGACAAAGCTGGATTTTAGGCACAATTATAGGCATTCCATTAATGATAATATTATGGAGCATTGCACCATTATTAAGTCTACTCGGACAAGAAAAATCGCTCGTTTTACTCGTCCAGCAATATTTTCATGTATTAGCTTGGGGTGTTTTGCCCAGCATGTGGTTCATCTCCTTTATGCAGTTTGTTACAGCCGTATCACGACCGCGCGCTGTTATTTACATCGCAACGATCGAACTCCTTTTTATGGTCATTCCGGGATATGGATTATTATTCGGTAAATTCGGTCTGCCGGCGCTCGGCATGGTTGGTATGGCTTATGCCAATGTGCTGTCTAATTTGGTCGGTATTTTAAGCGCATTAATTTATCTTTACTTTACGCCCTACTACAAACCTTTTCGAATATTTACACTGTCGAAAATTAAAAATTTCTCTTATATCAAACAGCTTTTTCAAATCGGCTGTCCTATCAGCATACAATTAGCCGGCGAATTAACTGCTTTTGCTTTTGCAACAATCATGATCGGCTGGCTGGGAGAAGCCGCCTTAGCCGCACAACAAATTGTTATGCAATTAGCACTTCTAATTATGATGGTTCCTTACGGTATTTCACAAGCCACTGCTATTTTAATTGGTCATGCTTTAGGACGTGAGGATAAACAAGCCACACGCGCATAATGAAAAGCCTGATTATTAATAGGCTTTATATTTATCACTATTATTGCAATTATTTATTATGTTTTTCCACACACCTTAATCAGCCTTTTCTCAATTAATATCCATGATCCAGCCAACACAAAAACCATACATATTGCCACTTTGTTATTATTCATTGCTGCTATATCTCAAATTCTTGATGCAGTCCGTAATATCGCAACCGGCTCCTTGAGAGGATTTCATGACACCAAAATACCGATGGTTGTCGGCTTGATTGCAAGTTGGGGCATCTGTATTCCCACCGGATACATCATGGGCTTTACCTTTCATTGGGGCGCAGCCGGTGTGCGCGCAGGATTTATATTCGGCTGGGCATTCGGCGCAACCTTACTAATCAAACGGCTCTATCAAAAAACTACTGCAAAACCAAAAAAATGAGTTAGTCAGGGTGCGATTAAAAGTGCGGTCAAATTATCCAATTTCTCGTCATCCCGCGGATTGACCTCGGGATCCAGAGTGGGACTGGTGCAAGGCGGGCTTAACGAATATTCACTAAATTTCTACCATTTTCCTAAAATATCCGCTAAAATATGCATAACAATCAATCAATTGCTCGGGAAATAAAAATGATAGAAACCAAAAGACTATTATTAAGAAACTTTACATTAGAAGATGCCTCTCGCGTACAACAATTAGCTGGCGCAAGAAAAATCGCAGCAACAAGTACCAGCATTCCGCATCCTTATGAAGACGGCATGGCTGAAGCGTGGATTACAAACATTCGACACGGATTTATTCGAGGCGAACAAGTTATTTTTGCCATCGTCTTAAAAGAAACTAATGAAGTCATCGGCGCAATAGGTTTTGTTATACATAAAGAACATGAACGTGCTGAATTCGGCTATTGGGTTGGTGTACCTTACTGGGGGCACGGTTACTGCACAGAAGCCGCTCATGCAACAATAGAATTTGCTTTCAAAGAATTAAAAGTTCATCGTATTTTTGCAACTTTAATGTCCTACAACACCGCATCTGAAACTATTCTAAAAAAGATCGGCATGAAATACGAGGGACACTTCAGACATCACATCAAAAAATGGGGTAAATTTGAAGATCTTGAGCAATATGGTATGCTGTATTCAGATTTTAATGAACTTCAAGAAGCCAATAAAAAAAGCCACATGATGGAAGAAATGTAAATTTTATTTTACTCTAACGGCTTTCACACAATATGGATATCGTCGTATGAACCTTTTAAACAAATTCACTCATCCGATTTTTAAAGATTTCTCGCTAGACGAATTGGAACTGCTCCTCAAAATTACAAAAATCACAGTCTTTCAAGAAGGAGGAATTCTTATTCGTGAAAACGATAATGATAGAGCTATTTACGTCATTCTCAGCGGAAAAGTTCGCGTAACAAAAGAAGGTGATTTCGGCGAAGAACCTATACAATTAGCAATTCTCGGATCAAAAGCCGTCGTAGGCGAAATCAGCGTTCTAACCAGCAGACCCAGAACAGCCACAGTTACTGCAATGACTGAAACACAAACGCTAATGATAGATACTCCGGAAATAGAAAACCGTGATGAATTTAAAAATCTACTTGCCAAACTGATTAAAAATCTCACCGAAGAACTATCAAAAAAACTAATTTATTCCAAAAACAAAGTAAAACAATTTGAAAAAACCGATTTGTTCGATACCGAACTTCCGGAAGATCAATCAACTTATACGCCGAACACAATTTTGTGTTTATTTGGCTGGAAATGGCTGGATACCATGTATGAAGCGCCTTTCCTATCTCATCATGGCTACGACGCAATTAAAATTTCACCGCCGCATGAACATATCATACGAACTGGCAACCCGTGGTGGGGCATGTATCAGCCTGTCACGCATCAATTAGATCAATCATACGGCAGTGAAGAAGACTTTAGAAAAATGGTTGATCTTTATCACTCCTTCAACATTAAGGTTTATGCTGATCTCATTATCAATCACATGGCAGATTTTAACGAGTCTGAAGCAGAACATACCGGTTCCAACGGCAATACTTTTTCAAGATATCATTATGGTCCACTGAATAAAGACAATGATTACTTTGAATTTGACGATTTTTATCATTTTGATGCGGATAAAAATCTGCAAGTATCAAATGAAGATTATTGTCAATTAGAAAGATTTTGGAATTTGGAACATTTTGACTTACTTAGTCTGCCAAAACTGAATCTCGATAGCGCTCATGTCATAGAAATTCTAAAAAAATATGTGAAATACCTTCTATCATTAGGCATTGATGGATTTAGAATCGATGCGGCAAAACATTTAAAAGTCCATTCTGTCGAAAAGATTTTCAAAAATTTAAGAACAAATGACGGACTAAAGCCTTTCTTATATCAGGAATATTATGTCGGACTTCCTATCGGGATAGATGTCTATAGCTACATGGAAAAATATTTTAAAATCGGCTATGTCACTTCATTTAACTACGGTCAATTCCTATCTGACGCCATTAGAAATAAAAACAATAACCTGCAAAAACTGGTTAAATTTTCATTTGGAAGTTCATGGGTACACTATCCTGAAAACAGAGCTGTTGTTGTTATCGATAATCATGATACAGAAAGAATGATGCCATCGATATTAAATTATAAAAATAACGAACATAATGAATATGTCTTAGCTTATATTTTTATGCTGGCATGGCCGTTCGGCGTTCCAAGCGTTATGTCAAGTTTTCGTTTTTCAGGCATGGACGATTCAGTTCCAGCAAAATCGATTTGGGAAAACGGAAGAAATACTTGTTTTGATCCGAATTCTCCGTGGGTCTGCCAGCATCGATGGAATGCCATCTGCAACATGGTCTTGTTTCGCCGTAAAACTCGAAAAGCCAAAGGCATCTCTCATAAATGGGTTAATGGCAATCAAGTTGCATTTTCAAGGACTTACCAAAAATCAAAAGAATATGTCGTATCAATGGGGTTTATTATCATAAACGGGACTGGAGAATCATTGCGGCGCACTTTTGAGACCGGACTACCCGCCGGGAAATATTTTAATTTGATCACGAGTCAGCTTATGCACGGAAAAATGTGGGGTGAAACCTTTGAAGTCAAAGATTACGGCACTTTAGAAATTGAAGTAAAACCCTACGATGCGTTCTGCATCTGTATAGATTTTATGGAATAGGTAACGTAAATCCATAGGATCTACAAATTTTTAACATTTGTCATCCGTCTTCTGCCCTGAAAGCAGTTTCTGTACACGTAATAAATCTTCATACGCTTTTGATTTTTCTTTTGGCGAACGAAGTAAATATGCCGGATGATACGTAACGATAAGCGGGGTCTGCTGTTCACCATAATGATAAATTTTACCGCGCAGCCGCCCTAAAGCTTCCTTTGTCTCCAACAAAAACTGCGCTGCAATACGTCCAACTGCAACCATGATTTTCGGCTGCAGTAAAGTAATTTGCTTTTGCAGATACGGCGTACAACATTCTACTTCGCACGGCAACGGATCACGGTTTTTAGGAGGTCGGCATTTTAAAATATTGGCTATATAGATATCTTCTCGTTCTAAGCCAATAGACTGCAGCATTGAAGTCAGCAGTTTGCCGCCTCTTCCGACAAAAGGCTCCCCCTGCTGATCTTCCTGATCGCCGGGCGCTTCGCCAATAATCAACAAATCTGCTTGCTGATTGCCAACGCCAAAAACAGTTTGAATACGTGTTTGCGCTAATTCACATTTTCTGCACTGTGACACATTTTGCTCCAATTCACGCCAATCAGCCCGCTCACTTGAAACATCAATTGTTCCTTTGTCCTTATTTTTTTCTGTCATCTCTCTCTCCCGCCACACGGTTATACCCATAGCTTGTAAATATTCTAAATGATCGTTGTTCATAGCTTATATCCAATAAAAAAGGATCCCCGTTTTCGCGGGGATAACAGTGTTATTATCCCCACAAAACAGTCTTGTCATCCCCGCGAAAGCGTGGATCCATATTCCAAAACAAAGGAACACGCACGACACATACATTGAAAAACGCCATATTATCATAAATTATTGCATTTATGGACATAAAGCTCTTATAATGATTCACTATGAAAGAATATTTAAAGCAATTGATTATAGAAGCCATTCAACGCCTACAGTTTGTTGAGAAACTTCAGCCAAATATTCAGATAGACAAGGTTCAAGTCGAACGATCAAACAATCCGGAACACGGCGAGTACTACAGCAATGCCGCTATGGTACTAGCCAAGTCCACAGGGCTATCGCCTAGAAAATTTGCTGAATTGGTAGTTGAAATCTTCCCACAATCGCCGAATATCTCCCGCATTGATATCGCAGGGGCTGGATTTATCAATTTTTTCCTTTCGGAAACGGCGCAACAAGGTATCGTCACCGAAGTACTAAAACTCGGATCAAAGTTCGGGCAATGTAATCTAGGAAAAAACAAAAAAGTTATAGTCGAATTTGTCTCGGCAAATCCCACAGGTCCTCTACATGTCGGACATGGACGAGGAGCGATTTACGGTTCTGTTGTATCAAATCTCTTAGAAACCTGCGGCTACGAAGTCCATCGCGAATATTACGTCAACGACGCAGGTCGACAGATGAATATATTAACTATTAGCCTTCTGCTACGCTATCTTGAAATTTACGATGAATTGTTTAGTTTTCCAACAAAAGGCTACAAAGGCCAATACATAAGAGATATTGCTGAAAAAATCAAAGCAGAATACGGCGATAAATTCAAATATCTCATTAAAAAATTATATAAAAATGTGTCGGAAGACGCTTCTCAAAATGAGATTGAGTCTGAAGATGAAAAAATTAAAAAAATAGCCGATGAAAAAGGCGAAGCCCATATTGATGGACTCATTAAAAACGCCAAAAACCTACTGGGTAATAAAGATTACAATTTCCTTCATGATTTTGGCTTAAATAAAGTCTTAGACGATATCAAAGAAGACCTTGAAGAATTCGGTATTCATTTTCAAGAATGGTTCTCCGAAAAAAGCCTTATGGTTGAAGGCGCTATAAAAAAAGGCATTGAAGCATTACGCGATAAAGACTACATTTACGAAAAAGATGGCGCCTCATGGTTTAGATCCACTGATTTTGGCGATGAAAAAAATCGTGTACTCATACGCGCAAACGGACAAACAACTTATTTTGCATCAGATGTCGCTTATCACTGGAACAAACTGCGCCGTGGTTTTGACGAAGTCATTGACGTATTTGGCGCCGACCATCATGGTTATGTCCCGCGCGTTCGTGCAGCAATGCAGGCGCTTGGATTAAATCCGCGTGCGCTTCGTGTTCCATTAGTACAATTTGCCACTTTATGGCGCGGCAAAGAACGCGTACAAATGTCCACGCGAAGTGGAAAATTTATCACTTTACGGCAACTCCGCGAAGAAATCGGCAATTCCGCAGCTAGATTTTTTTACATTATGCAAAAAGCCGATCAGCATATGAATTTTGATTTAGAACTTGCATTATCTCAAAAGAAAGATAACCCTGTCTATTATGTTCAATATGCACATACGCGTATTTGCAGCGTCTTTCGTCAATTAACCGAAAAAGGCTGGCTGTTTGATGATCAGCCTAGACAAGAAACTTTACTGCACTTAACAGGGATCAATGAAAAATCGCTGCTAGCATGCTTAGCTCGTTATCCTGTCGTTATTAAAACAGCTACACAAAAATTAGATCCTCATTTGCTCGCAAATTATCTACATGATCTCGCATACGCCTTTCACAAATATTACGATGATGAGAATAAAGACCATAGAATTCTTGTCGAAAATGAAAATATACGGCATGCAAGACTTTGTCTCAGTGCGGCTGTACGACAAGTCCTTGTTAATGGATTAACTTTAATCGGCGTTTCCGCGCCTGAAACAATGTAATATATTTACGATATAATATGCCAAAAGATTACGCCCACTACGCTCAAAAAATGAAAAATCAAA
>CBDVDN010000057.1:0-7050 GCA_965372775.1 uncultured Gammaproteobacteria bacterium | reverse complement strand
AAAGCGGAAAAAAGTTAAATATTCGGTTAACACGCTTGGACGACCGCAAGGGTCGCCACTACGGTTACATGGCGGGAAAAACTTCTGTTTTTCGTATAGGGGCACACAGCAAGCCCTTGCGGCTGCCATTTTGGACGACCGCAAGGGGGTCGCCACTACAAATACGGAGTTTATATGTTTGGCTAAAGGAGCGTACTCGTATTCGTCATCCAGCGACTCGATCGCGGAATCCAGAAAACTCTGCTTTATCTGCTTTTCCTGCTTTTACTATTTTTCTTGCTTTTACTGTCTTTCCATTTTTTATTTTTAGGTTTTTCACTTGAAGTTTTGGACCATCTTTTTGATTTTGATTTAGCTTCATCGAATCGACGATTTGATTTATTGGCACGTTTTGGATCTTTGCGTTTGTCTGTACGTTCTCTTTTATCTAATAAAGGTTTATCATCTCCTTTAAGCTGCAGAGGTTTATTTTTTTGAGCTATTTTAAGCAGAGCGGCTGCAATGTCCAATTCCGAACTTTCATTTTGATGCGCGATTTTTTCAACAAGCTCACGATAATAATCCAACTGATTTTTTTCAAGAATTTCAAGTACGTAAGCAATGAAATTTTCTACGCGCGTATCTCTTAGCTCTTTAATTGTGGGCGGCATAATCACTTTAATCGTTTGATTTGTCTTACGTTCAATGTCACGCAAATAATATTGTTCTCGAGGAGTAATCATCAAAAGTGATTTACCTTCACGACCCGCTCGCCCAGTACGTCCAATTCGATTCACATAAGTCTCTATATCATAAGGCGCATCATAGTTAATCACATGACTTAATCGCTTGACATCAAGACCGCGTGCCGCAACGTCAGTAGCAACAATAATATCTGAGGATTTGCGCTTAACACGGTCGATCACGTTCTCACGTAAGCTTTGACTCATATTGCCATTTAATGCAACAGCTAAATAGCCGCGGGCTGCAAGCTTTTCGGCAAGCTCTGAGGTCATATTCTTAGTACGTGCAAAAATGATTGCGGCATCAAAATCTTCAACTTCTAAATATCGAGTCAATGCCTCAAGTTTGTTTTTACCACTGACGAGCATAGCGTGTTGTAAAATACCCTCTGCTGTCATTGTCTTTGTTTTAATCTTTACTTGTTTAGGCTTATTTAAATAAGTTTTTGCGACTCGCTGAATAGATGCTGACATAGTCGCAGAAAATAAGGCGGATTGATGGTCATCTGGAATTTGTTCTAAAATCCATTTTACATCTTCTAAAAACCCCATTTTTAACATTTCATCCGCTTCATCTAAGACAAGAGTGCTGATGTTCTGCGTCAAAAGTGTCCCGCGGCGCATATGATCCATCACTCGCCCCGGAGTACCGACAATCACATGCACACCGTGTTTTAGTGCGCGCAACTGTTTTTGGTAATCTTGTCCACCATAAATAGGTACAACATGAAAACCTGGGAGATATTTTGCATAGCTTTGAAATGCTTCAGAGACTTGAATTGCAAGTTCTCGAGTAGGCGCTAAAATTAATGCTTGGGGTTTGCCTTGTTGTAAATTCAGTTTTTCTAATATGGGAAGTGCAAAAGCTGCTGTTTTGCCTGTTCCTGTTTGTGCTTGAGCAATTAAATCGCTTCCCTCTAACAAGATGGGAATACTTTGAGTCTGTACCGGTGAAGGAGTTTCATAACCTATATCAACGAGTGCAGAAAGAAGAGGTTTGGATAAATTAAAATCCGTGAACATTTTTGATGACGACATGTTTTTCCCAATTAATTATAATAGTGCGCGCATTATGCACTATTTCAGACATATCCACAAGGACTAACGTTCTAAGATAGGTGCAATTTTTCACCTCTATATGATTTTGGACAACAAAATCCCGCTATGTCTTAAAAGTGCGTTGATTTTTGGCTTTCGTCCTCGGAATTTAATAAACAAGGTCATCGCATCCTGTGATCCGCCTTGCTCTAGGATACAATGTAAAAAAGATTTAGCTGTGCTTTTATTGAAAAGGCCATCTTCTTCAAATTTTGAAAATACATCACTGGATAACACTTCCGCCCATTTATAGCTATAATAACCCGCCGCATAACCACCAGCAAAAATATGTGAGAATCCATGCTGAAAACGATTGAATTTCGGCGTAGGAATAACAGAGATTTCTTTTCTAACCTTATTGAGTATCGATTGAACGTTAACCATTTTCTTTCCGTTTTTCGCCGTATGTAAGTAAAAATCAAATAAAGCAAACTCTATCTGCCGCATCATTTGCATACCCGCCTGAAAATTTTTACTGTCAATTAACTTTTGATATAAATTTTTCGATAATTTTTTCCCAGTCTCATGATGCTTAGAAATTAAATTTAACACTGGTTTTTGCCAGCAAAAATTTTCCATAAACTGACTAGACAATTCAACAGCATCCCATTCGACGCCATTAATGCCCGATACTTCTGAATAATCAATTTTTGTTAACAAATGCTGCAAACAATGTCCAAACTCATGAAATAACGTTATCACTTCATCATGTGTGAGCAAAGAAGGTTTGTTTTTGATCGGCATACTAAAATTACACGTCAAATAAGCAACAGGATTTTGAATTTTACCGTTCTTTAATCGCCGTCTTACACAACATTCATCCATCCATGCGCCACCGCGCTTATTTTGTCGTGCATATAAATCTGTATAAAACGCTGCAAAACTTTTTTTATTTTTATCATAAATTTCAAAATACCGAACATCCAAATGCCATTTGTTTTGCGTTTTTTTCTCTTGAATTTTAATACCGTAAAGCTTTTCAACTAATTTGAACATACCTAATAAAACAACGTCTTCCGGAAAATAAGGACGCAGCGTTTCCTGCGAAATAGCATAGTTTTTTTGTCTTAGCTTTTCCGAATAATAACTTATATCCCATGCGTATATTTTTTTCATGCCGTGTTGGTTTTTTGCGAAGCTGCTTAATGCTTTGAATTCTTTTTCCGCCATACGCTTAGTTCGTCTTACCAAATCATATGAGAACTTAAATATTTCTTTTGGATCTTTTATCATTTTTGTCGCCAAAGAATATTCAGCATAATTTTTAAATCCAATTAACTGTGCAAGCTCCTGCCGAACACACAATATTTCTTCCATGATTTTTGTATTGTCATATTTTTCAGCATTAGATCCTTGATCTGATGCGCGCGTAACATAAGCCTCATACATGACTTTTCTAAGATCACGATTATCAGCATAAGACATAACCGCATAATAAACAGGAAAATCAAGCGTTAAAATCCAGCCTTTTTTATGCTTTTTTTGAGCGGTATTTTTTGCTGCTTGAATAATATGCGCCGGCAAACCTGATAATTTTTTTTCATCTGTTAGATAATACGTCCATGCATGTGTTGCATCTAATAAATTTTCTTCAAATTTAGTCTGTAGTTTGGTAAGACGCTTATTTAATTTTGCAAAACATTTTTTCTTTTCAGAAGATAACGTAATGCCCGCTAATTTAAAATCACGCAATTCATTTTGAATTACTTTTTTTTGTGCAATATCTAATTTTTTATAATCCGCACTGCTTGCAATCACTTGAATAGCTTTGTAGAGGTTTACGTTATGACTAATTTTTGTATTGTAATCAGATAGCTTAGGTAAGCATTGATTATAGACTTTACGCAGCGGGGATGAATTCATTACATTGTTCAAGTGTCCGATCGGCGACCACATTTTGTCAAGCCGATCATGCATATCCTCTAACGGCGAAATTAAGTTCTCCCATGTAAAGGTTTTTTGCTTTAATAAATTTTTTAATTCCGCACAATTATCCGAAAGAATTTTATCAAGCGCTGGAATAATGTCTTTTGCTAGAATTTTTTTAAACGACGGCAAGTGTGTTTTCTGTAATAGTGGATTTTTCATCTGTAAATATTCGCTCTTGTACAATTGTAGAGGCGACCCTTGCGGTCGCCCAAAAATGGGCAGCCGCAAGGGCTGCCCCTACGATATATTTATATTTATTCGTCATTGATTAATGTTGGCGGTGGTGGTGGTGGCATTTGATCTCCAAAAAATATACTGAATGTTAATAAAGCTTCATTAGAAGAAACACTATCAGATTTAATGGTAATTGGAGTCCCATTTTTCCATGGACCCCACTGCGCATCGCCAAGTTCCACATGCTGTACAGCTAAATTACAAAATACATTGTTAGTGAATTTAATACGCATACCAATACCAACCTGCCAAGCAAAACCTGTATTTTTATAATCCCCTGTGATTTTTGTGGTCGTGTTTACGGTATAATCAACTTCATTGTTGGCATAACCCACACCTAATTTTAAATAAGGAACGATATATTTAGAAGCAGGTATATCGAAATAACCATTTAACATATAAGTTTTGTTGATAAATTTACTTTCTATTTTAGTGAACATAGAAGGAGTAAAAACTGGCGATGCATCAAACTCCAAATCCGGTCGTTTAGTATATTCCAGCTCAAATCTAAAAGGATAATTTTCTAAGCCATAACCAAAACCTACAGTATATCCTAATCCGTAATGCGAAAGCGTTTTATATTTTTTTTCTAGAGTCAATCCTTCTGTCGGTTGCAGCTTTTCAATTTCCATACGTCCATAATCAACGCCGCCAGTCACATAAAAACCGTGTGGCGTGTAAATTACTGCATTAACTGATTGTGATAATAGCAAAACCGCTGCTCCGACTGTTATAGATGAAATAATTTGTGTTCTTTTATTAAGCTTCATGTCAGATACCTTTAAGATTAAAAGGTCAAATCATAGCATATTGTATCTTTATTTTTCAACAACCTTTTGATAATAACAAATCCGTGCTTTTGCATTAGCTTCCCATGAAAAAGTTTGAGCAGTTTCCAACGCTTTTGTTGATAAAGCTTTATATTGATCTTCCGGCAAATTAATAATTTTCATGATCGCATCTGCAAGCTGCTGTACATTGTCTTTTTCAACCGTTTCTCCTACTGCAAAACTGGCTGGCCCGCCGCCTCGAGTAACCACAATCGGCAGACCACATCCCATCGCTTCTAATCCAGCAATACCAAAACCTTCAGACCTTGAAGGCATAACGCTTAATTTAGCAATATTATGTGCTTTTGCTAATTCAGTATAGGGACGATGACCAAGAAAATGTACGTGTTTATCACAACATTTTTTAATTTCAGCAGGCTTTAATACGTCTTTGATATCTCCAGCCCCAAAAATTAAAAAATGAACGTTTTCCTCTTTTAATAATTCGCTTGCTTTTAATAAAATATCGATTCCTTTTGTTCGAGAAATTTTGCCAGCAAATGTCACAATAGACATTTCCAAAGGAATTTTAACCCCTAATTCTTTTAATACAGCCTGTCTGTTTAACTGTAAACATTTACATACTTCTTTGTCATAACCATTCGGCAAAACAATAACCTTTTCCGAACATACCTCATATAACTTTAATACTTCCTGCTTTACATAATCTGAAATCGCAAATATAAATGGCGCATCATTCGCTAAATCATATGCGATTTTTCGCATATTAGAATCAAAATGATAGGCAATTTGATCGCTGTGATGCGCAGCTACAATATAAGGATGTTGGAGCTTGCGAATAATATGCCCCATCGCCCAAATATGCTGACATTCAATAATATCCGGCTTAAAATCATAAATGGTTTTTTTTATTCTTTCTTCAAAAACATCAAAGTACAATTGTAATTGCGCTTTGGATAACCCTTTGAAAATGCACGGATTCGGATTGCGTGGATGCGGATCCGAAATCATGAGCGGAAACGTAGGAAGACGCACTTTCCCTTTTTCTACTGGGAACTCCCAAATTTCATATAGCTCATTATTATAATATTTTTTTTCATCATCAACGCCTCGACCTGCATCGGGGAAAAATATTTTCACCTTATGTCCTAATTTTATAAACTCTTTTGTAATCGAATCAATAACCGTAAAACTTCCCGTCCCCCAAGACCCCGTACTAGTGATTAATATCCGCACTCTTATCTCCTTATTAGAATTTAAAAATCGATTGTTTATTTAACTCCAACCACTGCAATGTAATAATAGCCGGCGCATTATTAATTATACCGCGTCGAACCATGTCGAAAGCTTCTTGCACATCAAAAACATGTACACAGATGTCTTCACTTTCTTCATCCAAACCATGAATGCCGCCTGCTTTATTTGCATCTATTTTTCCGCAAAATAATGCGCACCCTTCTGTAGAACCACCTGGGCTAACCCAATATTTTGTAATTGGTGTTAATTCTATAATATCAAGACCAGCCTCCTCTTGAGTTTCACGATAAGCAACTTGTTCATGCGTTTCTTTTGAATTTAATATTCCTGCAACAATCTCCAACAGCCAGGGACTTTTTTCATCAGTCAAAGCGCCAACACGAAATTGTTCTATTAAAACAACTTTGTCTTGTATGGGGTCATAAGGCAGAACAGCCGCAGCCTGTCCCCGCTCAAACACTTCACGCGTTATAACATCACTCCATCCTCCTTCAAATAATTTATAACGTAATTGATATTTTTCTATTTGAAAATACCCTTTGAATGCAATATCGTGAGAAATGATCTCAACATCCAATTCTTTTCGCTTATCTCGATAATTTATTTTTTGCATAGCAGTCCCTAATCACGATTTGTTTTCTTAATGAAGAATACAGCTTACCGTAAATTTGCTTTATAATAAAGAGCGATTTTATGCTATCGAGGTATATATCTTAAAAAAGGCGCGGAAATAATCCGTGAAACACCTACATTTTCTATAAATTTTTCATCGTGTGAAATAATTATCATCGCCCCTTGATAACAATTCAATGCCGATTCAAGCGCGGCAATACTGTCAAAGTCGAGGTGGTTCGTCGGTTCGTCTAAAATAAGGAGCTGCGGCGGTTCGGCAGACGTTAAAACACCCGCAAGCAATGCCCGTAATTTTTCGCCGCTGCTTAAATTGCACACTATTTTTAACGCTGCTTTATTACGAAATAAAAAATGCGCCAAATTAAATCGCGCATCAGTTTCTTTTA
>CBDVDN010000056.1:0-7200 GCA_965372775.1 uncultured Gammaproteobacteria bacterium | reverse complement strand
AAAGTGTTCGCCTAAAGGCGAGGGTGTTATTCCCATCCCACAGGGAGACATAAATCACATCCTTGTCAACCTGTTTAAGTTTTTCAGCATACAACTTAGCTTCGTCGCGTAAAGGATCAAATTCGGCGCTGATGATTAATGCAGGCGGTATATTTTTTAAGTTTTCTTCCCATAAGAGAGAAATCTTAGGATCTTTTGGATCAACGTTAGCAGGAAGATAGTGATTATAAAACCAGTCAATTGCTTTACGGTCTAAAATATAGCCTTCAGAAAATTCTTTATGTGAATCAGAACTGCAGGAGAGATCCGTGCATGGACAGATGAGTACTTGATAGGCTAATGACAAACCTTCGTCTCTAGCTCTTATAGCTGTTAGTGCAGCTAAATTGCCGCCTGCGCTGTAACCGCCAACAGCAATACGATTTTTATCAATATCGAGTTCATCTGCATTTTGAATAATCCATTTAGTGACAGCAAAAGCATCATTAGGTGCTGCAGGAAATTTATGTTCAGGTGCTAATCGATAGGAGACAGAAATAACTTTACATCGGGCTGCATTCGTCAAGTTGCGGCAAATTGTATCATCGTTTTCAATGCCGCCCAAAACAAAACCGCCGCCAAAAAAATAAATTAAAGCGGGGGAGGGCGTAGAATTTTCAAAAGGTGTATAAATGCGTATTGTTATATCGCCTTCATCGGTAGAAATGCGGCGATCTTCAACTTGTTTGACGGGTTCTTTTTTTCCGCGTAGATGTTGAGGCGTATTTTTCGATATTTCTCGATTTTCTTCGACAGAAAGGTTGCTGATATGATCTTTTTGAATGGTTGAAATCATTTCAATTAATGCTTTAGGTTGTGAATGAAGCGGCATAGATTTTTCCTCTTTTGCTATTTAATAGTGTATTGCGAGCCAGATGGTTTCTTGTTTTGGGTTTGTCCATGTAACGCGATGTTTTCTGAGAGCCGGAATATTAATGTAATCCCCTTCATCTAATTCAACAGATTCTTTTTGATATTCAAAAAGTAATGTAGATTGACCTTTGATGACAAGTACCCATTCATCATTTTCCTGATCATACCAAAAATCTTTAGGAGAACAATGATCTCTTGAAACGATTCGTTCAATTTTAAAATTTTTAGCTGTAAGCAGCGGCTCGATTATTTCTTCTTTGAAATGATTTGGAATTTCCTTAAAAATATTATTAGCTGTCATCATGATTAAAATATCCTTTTTTATCCGCGTCATCTATTATCGATAATGTATATTGCCATAAATTTTCAGAACCTTTGGCGATTTGTTTATTATAAGCCAGTACTTTCTCTTTTTTGATGCCGTGTTTTTTCCAGCTTTTTCCTTGTGTATGATAGTTATGAAGCAGAGGCATAAGTTTATCGAGGCTTTTTGCAAACTTTGCTTCGGATGAATCGGCAGATTCAAATTCATGCCAAAGCGTTTGAAATTCTTTTGCTTGATCTTTCGGCAATAAACCGAAAATTCTATTAGCGGCTTTAATTTCTCTTGCCGTTTGTGTTTTAGCAAGCGCTTCATCATATAAAAAAGTATCGCCTGCATCGATTTCGACGATGTCGTGGATCAAAAGCATTTTAATCACACGGACAGGATCGATTGTATCATTTGCATGTTCCAATAAAACGGCTGCCATCGTAGCGGTATGTCAGCTATGTTCCGCAGAATTTTCATTTCTTTTTTGATTGATTAGATAAGAGCGGCGAAATATATCTTTTAGGTTATCAATTTCTAACATAAATTGAATTTGTTTATTTAAACGATCGAAGGTCATATTTTTTTACCTCGTTTTTTTGAATGATAAAACCGCATAATTGCTTTTTCTCCTTCTGCAAGAAAGAAAATAAACAGCGCTAGTAGAAGAATACGAACCCATTGAGCGATGCCAATAGAAGCTGATCCAAAAAAGTTCTGCATAATCGGCAAATAAGTAAATAGGAGTTGAAATATAATGACGGAGACAATGCCAATATAAATAGGAATACTGCCGAACAATCCTTTTCTATTAAGAGAAGATGTATAGAGTTTTCTGCAGTTAATTAAGAAGACGATTTCACCAGCGACTAACATATTAACAACTGTTGTACGCGTTGCGGCTAAATTATCGCCGACTGCATGTTCTAATATAAATAAGCTAAAGACAGAAGCAACTAACAGTCCAGTCATGAAGATGATTCGCCAGATTAAAAAAGGCGCTAGAATCGGTGTGTCAGGCGGTCTGGGCGGACGGTGCATGATGCCTGGCTCTGCTGCTTCAAAGCCGAGCGTTAAAGCGAGCGTAACGGTTGTGATCATATTAATCCATAGAACTTGTACAGCCGTGATCGGCAGCATTTGTCCTAGTAAAATAGCTAGCATAATGACGCATGCTTCGGCTGCGTTGGTTGGCAGAATATAAATAATGGATTTTTTTAGATTATCATAGACAGCTCGACCTTCTTCCACAGCATGATGAATGGATGCAAAGTTATCGTCGGCTAAGACCATATCTGCAACTTCTTTTGTGGCTTCTGTTCCTTTTTGTCCCATTGCAATGCCGATGTTCGCTTGTTTTAGAGCCGGCGCATCATTTACGCCATCCCCCGTCATTGCGACAATATGTCCGCGCGTCTGCAGTGCTTTAACGAGACGCAGTTTATGTTCCGGCGTTGTGCGGGCATAGATGTCGATATCGCGGACGATTTTCAATAGTTCTTCATCGCTTAAGTCATCTAATTGGCGGCCGGTTATGACTTCGTGATTGCCGTCTATGCCAGCCTGCATTGCAATAGTTTTAGCGGTGAGCGCATGATCTCCAGTAATCATTTTAACGTTAATACCAGCAGCTCGACATTCTGAAACTGCAATGATTGCTTCTTCACGCGGTGGATCGATAACGCCGAATAAGCCAAGCAATGTGAAATGATTATCAATATCTTCAAAATGCAGTATTTGATGGTCGGTGGTTGTTTGCCCATAAGCAATAGCAACAACGCGCTGTCCTTTACTGGCAAGTTTGTGCAGGTGTTTAGTCCAATAATCTTTATCTATTGGAACAGGCTGACCATGAAACATCTGTGATTCGGAAATTTCCAAAATACGTTCCGGTGCGCCTTTTACATAAATATAACCGTTGCCAGTATGATCATGATGTAAAGTTGCCATAAATTTATTAGAAGATTCAAAGGGAATGATATCCGTGCGCGGCTGTTTTTGATCTTCGAGTCTTAGGTCTAGTTTTGCTTTGAGTCCGAGTGCTAAGAGCGCACCGTCTACTGGATTGCCTTCCAATTGCCAATGACTATTCGTTTTTGTCAATTCAGCATCATTGCATAAGATAGCAGCATGAATTGCGGCTTGAAGATCGGCATGTTCGAATAGTGGGAAGAATTTGCCGTTTAACTGCAGCTCGCCGAGCGGGTTATATCCGCTGCCTGTCACGGTATAAGCATGTTCGGCGGTGAGGACATTTTGTACAGTCAATTCATTATGCGTTAGCGTACCGGTTTTATCTGTGCAGATGGTTGTGACAGATCCCATTGTTTCAACTGCTGGTAGTTTTCGAATGATCGCGTTGCGTTTGGCCATTTTTGTTACGCCAATAGCGAGCGTAATTGTGATAATTGCCGGCAGTCCTTCGGGAATAGCAGCAACTGCTACGGCGACTACTGCCATAAACATTTGAGCGAGCGGTTCATGCCAAACAAAAGCGCCAATCAAAAAAGTCAGCACTGATATAATGATAATAACAGCGGTCAGCCAGCGGCCAAAAACAGCTATTTGTTTAATAAGCGGTGTGGTTAAAGGCGCTGTTTTTTCGAGAATGGAGCTAATGTGTCCGACTTCGGTGTTCATGCCGGTTTCGACAACAATGCCAGACCCAATGCCGTAAGTTACAAGCGTACCGCTATAAGCCATGTCTGTGCGATCGTGCAGATCAGTTTTAATGGGAAGCGGCGTTGGGTTTTTCTCAGTTGGTGTTGATTCGCCGGTTAGAATGGCTTCTTGAATTTGGAGACTTTTTGTTTTAAGTAATCGTAAATCTGCCGGTACTTTATTGCCGGACTGAAGCAGGACAATATCACCCGGAACGAGCGATTCGGCTGGAATCGTATGACGTTTGCCGTTACGGAGAACAGTCGTTTTCAGCGAGAGCATTTTTTTAATGGCAAGCAGCGCTTTTTCCGCTTTGCCTTCTTGAATCATGCCTATAACAGCATTAATCAAAACAACGCCGATAATAACGCTTGCATCAACCCAATGTTTGAGAAGTGCTGTGACAACAGAAGAAAAAAGTAAAATATAGATCAATATGTTGTTGAATTGACTTAAGAAACGTATCAGCAGCCCATGTTTTTTTGCTATTTTAATTCGATTAGGTCCGTAGATTTTTCTGCGTTGTTTGGCGGTCTGATAGCTCAAGCCTTTTTTATGTGTATTTAGTCTTTCAAGCGTATCGGAAATAGGAAGGGCATGCCAATTTGTTTGCTGGTGTGGCGCGGTGTCTATATCTTGGCGGTGTTTCATAGTCATATGTTCCAATCAAAAGCGAGTAGAAAAAAGGATAACAGTTATCATAGCAGTTAAAGATTATGTGTTTCAATATCTGTATGGACACAGCGCGCCGTGCAGCTATGATGTTGATAACACGTATTTTTATGACGGGTTTAACGAATATTTACTATTATTTCACCATATTTATAGGGGCGACCCTTGCGGTCGTCCACCCTTGCAGTCATCCAAAAGGGTAGCCGCAAGGGCTACCCCTACATTTTTCCCCTGTTTTGTATCAACGCTAATTCCCGAATATACCAGCACATCATTTATTTTTCCTGTCAACAAATCCAAAATATAACCAGTTGATTTATATGGATTCTCGCGTTCGCGAGAATGACAAAAAGAGCGGTTTGCAGCAGTTCCTAAAATTAAAAAAGTAACATTAAATAATCAATCAACCCAACGATTCATTTTTTGTTGGGTTGCGCTTGCATGACGCTTTTGAAAAATTCCATAAATTCTTGTAGCTTGTTGATTTTGATAAATTTTCTAACTATGCTTAATCCAACCTACGAATCTCCGCGCAAATTATAGCTTTCTGTTTCTATTTTTTTATCAAATCTGTACAATATCCGCATGACAATTAGAATTGATAAAATCATTAAGTCCAATCGCAAGACTATTTCACTTGAATTGACGCAAAATGCAGAATTGATCGTGCGTACCCCGAAGAGTGCATCAAAACGCATGATTCAAACGCTTGTGAATGAGAAAGCCGAGTGGATATTGAAAAAACAGAAGCTTGTCAAAGAACGTCGGGCAGCTGTTAAGGAAACGAAGTTTGCCGAAGGTGAGAAGTTTTTGTATTTGGGAAAGCCTTATCAGCTTTTGATTGTTGATGATATTAAAGTTCCTTTAGTGTTCGATGACTGTTTTAAGCTGCATCGCGAATTTTTGCCGTATGCGGAAAAGATTTTTCTGTATTGGTATAAGGAACAGGCGCGTGAAATTATTACGGATTGTGCGGCATGGTACGCAAAACAGACTGGATTGAAATATCAATCGATTAGCATTAATCAAGCGAAAACGCGCTGGGGGTCGTGCAGCCAAAAGAATACGTTAAATTTTACGTATCGGCTGGTTATGTCGCCTAAGTCCGTGGTTGATTACGTTGTTGTGCATGAATTGGCGCATATTAAAGAGAAAAATCATTCGAAAAAGTTTTGGCTGGAAGTCGAGAAAATGTGTCCGAATTATAAGGTGCATAGAAAGTGGCTAAAAGAGCATGGACATTTGTTGAGGTTGTAAAGGTAAAAAATTATGTATAAAAATATTGTAGTTTTAGGAGGGCAATGGGGTGATGAAGGTAAAGGCAAGGTTGTCGATTTACTAACGGAGCATGCTTCCGCGGTTGTACGATTTCAAGGCGGTCATAATGCAGGTCATACGCTGGTGATCGGTGATGATGTGACAAAGCTTCATTTGGTGCCATCCGGTATTTTGCATGCCGGTGTTGAGTGTTTTATCGGTAATGGCGTGGTGCTGTCTCCTGTTGATTTGCTGAAGGAAATTCAAGAGCTTGAAGATCGCGGCATTCAGGTTCGAGAACGATTACATATCAGTCCGGCTTGCCCATTGATTTTGCCGTATCATGCGGCATTAGATCAAGCACGTGAAAAGGCAAAAGGTAAATCAGCTATTGGAACGACTAAACGCGGCATCGGTCCGGCTTATGAAGATAAAGTTGCACGCCGTGCTATTCGTTTGGCGGATTTATATGATGAAAAACGCTTTGCGGATAAACTGCAGCAAGTTATGACGTATCATAATTTTGTTTTGGAGCATTTCTATAAAGCAGAACCTGTTGATTACGATACTGTCTTGAATGAGACATTAGCGTTTGCTGAGAGATTAAAACCGCTTGTGGCAGATGTGCCGACGAGATTGACAGAGCTGCGCGAGCAGGGCAAGCGGTTGTTATTTGAAGGAGCACAAGGCGTTTTATTGGATATTGATCAAGGAACGTACCCGTTTGTGACGTCTTCTAATACGACAGCCGGTGCTGTTGCGACAGGAAGTGGTTTTGGTCCGAGATATATTGATTATGTGCTGGGTATCGTAAAAGCGTATACAACGCGCGTGGGCGCTGGTCCTTTTCCGACAGAACTTCATGACGAAATTGGCAAAATATTAGTGGAGCGTGGGCATGAATTTGGCACGACAACGGGTCGTACAAGACGCTGCGGCTGGTTTGATGCTATAGCGGTTAAAAGAGCAGTTGAGACTAATAGTTTGTCTGGTTTGTGTATTACAAAACTAGATGTTTTAGATGGACTTGAAGTTGTGCGTATTTGCATTGGTTATCGTTTTCGCGGTGAAGTGCTGAAAGCTTTGCCGATTGATGCGGAATTATTAGGAGAGTGCGAACCGATTTATGAAGATTTAGAAGGTTGGTCGGATTCAACAGCGCGATTACAAGATTATAATAAGCTGCCGAAAGCAGCAAAAGCTTATTTGAAGAGTATTGAAGCGTTAGTCGGCGCGCCGGTTGATATGATTTCAACAGGCCCAGACCGCGCGGATATTATAAAGCTGATTGAAATTTAGGCACTGTTGCGAAAAATTAACTAAAAAAATTATTTTTGTTTTAATTGCTCTAAATATAGATTATTTGCTTTTTTAAGCTACTATTCCAA
>CBDVDN010000055.1:0-7400 GCA_965372775.1 uncultured Gammaproteobacteria bacterium | reverse complement strand
CCACTGTTCTCGCACTTCGGGAAATTGCAAATGGACTGCTTGATAAACAAATATCAGAAGACAGCGATCAGGCATCAAAAGACGAAACCCAAATACCAGAAGCTGAAGCTGAAAAAACTGTTGACGCTAAAACTGAAGAAGCTATTGAAAATGCAGAACCGGCAATAGAACAAAAAGAAAACCAAGCATCACAAACAGCAGAAAACGATCAAGAAGCATAACATCTATTAAAGGCGCGGCACTTTCTGCTGCCCCAATGCTCATAGAAAAACACCCTCTGGATTTTAAACAGTAAAAGAGGTAAAACTTCATTGTCAACATTTTCTACGCTCCGTAAAGCATTACGCAGTTACTTACCAAAAGAACAGATTGATTATATCTATACTGCATACCAATTTGCAAAAAAAGCGCATAAAAAACAACTTCGCTCTTCGGGTAAACCTTATATTAGCCATCCACTTTCTGTCGCAACGATATTAGCGGAAATGCGCATGGACACCCAAAGCATCACCGCCGCCATACTGCATGACGTCATAGAAGATACAGACATCACAAGGCAAATGCTCTCGGAAAAATTCGGTGAAGTCATTACAAGGCTAGTCGAAGGTCTCAGCAAACTCACTCAAATCCATTTCGAATCACGCGCAGAAGCTCAAGCAGAAAATTTCCGAAAAATGATGATTGCCATGACCGATGATATTCGGATTATTTTAATAAGACTAGCTGACCGTTTACACAACATGCGCACACTGCAGCATCTCCCCCCGCACAAACGACGGCGTATTGCAAAAGAAACACTAGAAATTTACGCTCCTATTGCCAACCGATTAGGCATGAATAACTTTCGCATTGAATTTGAAGAACTAGGTTTTGAAAAACTACATCCAATGCGCTGTAAGATTTTGCAAAAAGCCATCAAAAAAGCACGGGGCAACCGTAAAAGCATTATTAACATAATTGATTCTGCTTTACAAAATGCGCTAAAAAAATCGAGCATAAAACCATTCGCATTAAAAGGTCGAGAAAAACATTTATACAGCATCTACAAAAAAATGCGCCATCGTGATGTTCCTTTCGCTGAAATCATGGATCTTTACGCCTTCCGTGTTATTGTCCACTCTGTTGACGAATGCTATCGCGCACTTGGCATTGTCCACAATCTATACAAACCCTTTCCAAAACGTTTCAAAGATTATATTGCCATTCCTAAAGCAAACGGTTATCAATCATTACACACTATTTTATTTGGCCCTTACGGTGTGCCAGTTGAAATTCAGATTCGCACGGAAGAAATGGACAAAATGGCGGAAAACGGCATTGCATCACATTGGCTATATAAAACAGAAGAAAACATTGCCAGTCAAGCACAGCTGCACGCCCGAGAATGGATAAAAAACTTATTAGAACTACAACAAAATGCCGGCAACTCATTAGAATTCATTGAAAACGTAAAAATTGATTTATTCCCGGACGAAGTCTATGTCTTTACGCCGCAAGGACTCATTATAGAATTACCTACCGGTGCAACAGCTGTTGATTTCGCCTATAAAGTACACTCAGACATTGGAAACAGCTGTGTTGCGGCAAAAATCGACCGTCATCTAACACCGCTAAGCTCCGTATTAAAAAATGGTCAAACGATTGAAATCATCTGTTCCCCCGGAGCAAGTCCAAACCCATCTTGGTTAAATTTCGTAGTGACCGCTAAAGCGCGCAGCAGAATCCGAAGTTACTTAAAACATCAAAAACGTTCAGAATCTATTGTTTTAGGAAGACGCCTGCTCGATAAATCTCTAGATAATTTAGGCACATCACTGCATAACCTTCCAACAGAAAACTTAGAAAATATAATAGCCAACTCAAAATATAAAATGCCGGACGACTTATTTGAAGATATCGGTTTAGGCAATCAAATGCCTCAAATCATTGCACGTCGATTAATTAACCTCAAAGACTTTCAAATAGCGGAAACTGCTGGAAAAAAACAACTTTCTCCTTTAAATATCACTGGCGCAGAAGGTGTTGTCGTCAATTTTGCAAAATGCTGCTATCCCATTCCTGACGATCCGCTAGCCGGCATATTAACCAAAGAACATGGCATTGTTGTACATCGAGAAACTTGCAAAAACTTATCCGATACCTGTAGAAAATCAGAAAAATGCATCCCGCTGCGTTGGGAGAAAAACGTCCAAGGTGAATTCGCAGCCGAACTGCTTGTAGAAGCAGTTAACACACACGGACTGCTCGCTAGCCTTTCACTAGCTGCTGCTCAAGAAAACGCCAGCATTAATAACGTCTTCTTTGATGAACGAGACGAAAACTGCCTCATCATCACATTCATCTTATCCGTACACGACAGAAAACATTTAGCCCATGTTATCCGTCGATTCAAACGTTTAAAAAACGTCATGAAAGTCATGCGATCAGGAACTAGGAACTAGGCGTTAGGAAATTTTGTGTCGCTTCTTCGCAAGTAATGACAGAACCCAAAGATAAATGAGGGGGGATGATAGAATCTGAGGAACGTGAGCGAAGGCATTGAAAATCGGGGGCGATTATCGCAGAAATAACACGCCGCGAGGCGACAAGATCGAACTTGATTGTTTCGAGTTCGTATTTATTTATTGAGAAAGTTAATCATTACAACTTAACATGACGCCGAGCGAGCCATTCTGCGATAACCGTACCGAATCTTCAATCGCCTGAGCAAACAAAATCTTTATTCATTAATACCAGATTGCAAATGTTCTAGCAGATAAATGTTTGGATTTCACCAGCCCCTTCTTGGATAAAATCGACTGATGTTATACCTCGCGAGACATGAACGTTTCCACAAAAAACACCGAACCACACGGTTATCTTGCTTCAATTTTCAACCAACCAAAAATCGCTGCTAAAATACTTGATTTATTAACAACAGCATATATGCTTTCATAATAAATTTATGCTTTAGGTTAATTACATGAAATATTCAAAAGGATTTACATTAATCGAATTTATTGCAGTTATCATCGCAATAGGCATTCTTGCTACCGCGGTCTCCACCAGCTGGCCAACTAAAACCAACAAATTAATTCTCAACTCACAAGCCACAGCATTAATGAACGACATTCGTTACACACAGCAGTTATCCATGACAAGAGGTGAGCGTTATCGGCTCGTTATTACACCTGCCACAAACGCCTATAAAATATTAAATAGCGCGGGGACAGCCATCACCATGCCTACAGGCAACGCAACCGTCACATTAAAATCCGGCATTACCTTTGGAGCACTAACATACCTTCCAAACAACTTAATTGTATTTGACTGTCAAGGAATTCCATATACCAATACGGTGGCCTCGCACGGAGGGACACTGCTCGGCAATACGGCAACAATCCCTTTAACAGCCGGAAGTCTCACAAAAACCGTATCCATCTCACCCGAAACAGGGAGAGTAACCGTAACATGAACATACTAACTAAAAAAAAAGGTTTCACCTTAATAGAAATCGTCATCTCTATCATGCTGCTCGGCATACTTTTCGGCACAACGCTCGTTTCCTTTCATACGATGCTTAAAAAATCACACTCAACCTATCGTCGAATTGAAGCAACTCAAACAGCTAAAAAATGTATGGATTGGTTTTTAGGACAACGCTATCTCAATGGATTCAGCAGTGTTCCAACCGGCACAACCGTTCCAAATTTCTGCACAATCCCAACGGGTTATACTATTGCCACAAATGTAGCTACAACAACAATCAGCGGTGACTCAAATTACAAAACAATTACCGTAACAGTCGGATACCCGGGGCTAAGCAACGCTGTATTAACCTCTCTAATAGCGGATTACTAATATGTTTGCGCAAACAAAACAAAAAGGCTTCACACTCCTCGAAATAGTGCTAGTCATCATCATTCTAGGCATTATTCTAGCCGGTGTCAGCGACATATTAATGCTCGGCTTTCGCTCTTTTATTACTGGACAAAACATTGTCAATGCCAACTGGCAAGGCATGGTCACCATCGAACGCATGACGCGCGACTTAAGTACGATTCGATCCTCATCAGACATCAGCGTTGCCAATGCGGGCAATTTAACCTTTATAGACATAAACGGAAACTCCATCAATTACAACATAACTGGCACACAGCTCAAACGCAACACACAAGTCTTAACCGATGACGTACAAGGACTTACATTCAATTATTTTGACCGTAACGGCGCAGCGCCGGCTACAACCGCTGACATTCGTTATATTACCGCTGCGCTGACGCTCAAATATCACAAAACAACTATTACCTTAACTACAGGAGTTTATCCATGGAACGTACTATAAAATCTCAACAAGGCTACTTACTGATCGTCGTATTAATTCTTATTATCATTGTCGGAACACTCGGCGCACTACTTGTTCATACCTTTGTCGGCAGCACAACTTCCGCCGCTAATATCGCACAATCAGAATCGGCCCTTTATGCTGCTGCATCTGGAATTGAACTGGTAAAACGAAACATTATTGCTTATAAAACAAACTGCGATGCCGTCACCACTTCAACGCCTGTTTCCCTTCTAGGCGGACAATTTATGGTTGCTGGCACTCGAGCCGCTGCAAATTCAACTATAGCCAGCGCTATTGGCACTGGACAAACGAGCATAACGCTTGCAGATACAACCAATTTTACCTCCCCCGAAGGCATCACATGGATCAATGATGAATTGATCAGTTACAACAGCATAAGCGGTAATACGCTGCAAAACGTCAATCGCGGTATTGCAGGAACTGTTGCAGCCGCTCATGGCGTCGGCGAAAGCGTTGTACAGGAACAATGTCTGCTAAATGCACGCGCCGGCATGCCGACGCTCGCTGCAGCAACAACAAAGGGACTGCGGTTATTTAGACAAATTCTGCTCGGACGATGGTTTTCATTAGACGGCTATATGCCAGTCATTGCATCAGTCGGACCAATCGATTTAAAAGGAACATCTACTGTCTATAATCCTACTGTCACGCTTGACAGCCCCAATTTAATGGGATCTACGCTTGTTTCCGGCGACACTGTCGACATCGCCGGAAGCTCTAACACACAAGTCAACAGCAACGGCGGTCATGTCGTCAGTTCGGATGCGGGCACTACAAATTCGGATGTTGTCGCAAACATGCCGGGGCTAACAGCTACTACCTTATGGAACAATTATTTCAACGACACAAAAGTAAATATTGAAACCAGCGCTGTTTCCAGAACACAAGCCGATTTAGAAGCTGGTATCTCGGGCGAAACCGCATGGGTAAACGGCAATATCTCATTCACCGGCGGAACAATTAATATCGGCGCGACTGCCGCACCTGTTATATTGATTGTAAATGGAGACTTTAAATTAGTCGGAAACGCAATTGTTAATATGTTTGGACTATTATATGTCACCGGCGATATAAACGAAGGCGGTGGCACAACAATCAACTGTGTCGGCGCTATGGCAACAGAAGGCAGCACAAAGCTATTCGGAACAACTTTTCTTGAACTTGATCCGACAATGCTAGCGTTATTAAGCATGACTAATCCTAATACCAATATTACTTACAACGCTAAACCGCCGGTTTTCAAAGAAATTTTTCCATAACCCATAAACTTAAATATAAAGGATACATTATGACAACTGTAAAAGAACTCTTAACTTATGCTGTAGAACATAAAGCATCAGACTTACATTTATCGCCGGACATGCCGCCGATTATTCGTGTTGACGGCGATTTAATGCCTGTCGAAAACACCCCTGTATTATCTGATACCGATATCTACAGTATGCTGAACGAAGCCTTGCCAAAAGATCAGATGGAACGATTTAAAAATGTATATGAAATGGATCTCTCCTTGGAAATTTCTGAATTAGCGCGTTTTAGGGTCAATGTCTTTCAGCAGCTCAGCGGTGTCAGCGCAGCATTTCGTACAATTCCATTCAAAATTTTAAGTTTAGATGACCTTGGTATGCCAACTTTGTTCAAAGACTTATGTACAATACCGAACGGATTAATCCTTATGACAGGACCCACTGGACACGGGAAAAGCACAACGCTCGCTGCCGTTATTGATCACATTAACAACACGCAAAACATTCATATCAACACGATCGAAGATCCAATTGAATTCGTCTACCAAAACAAACAATGTCTCATTCAGCAGCGGGAACTCTATCAGCACACAGACAGTTTTGGCAATGCCCTGCGCGCTGCACTTCGTGAAGATACAGACGTCATTCTTGTCGGTGAAATGCGCGACTTAGATACGATTCGTTTAGCGCTAACGGCTGCTGAAACGGGGCATTTGGTTTTTGCGACTTTACATACAAATTCGGCTGCAACTACGGTCAACCGTATCATTGACGTATTCCCTGCCGGCGAAAAAGATCTAGTCCGTTCGATGTTAGTCAGCTCCTTACGTGCCGTTATCTCACAAATTTTAGTTAAGAAAAAAGGCGGGGGTCGCGTCGCAGCACAAGAAATCATGATGTGTAACTTAGCTATTCGTAACTTAATCCGTGAAGATAAAATACCGCAAATTCAATCAACTATTCAGACAAGTCAATCGACTGGCATGAGAACGCTTGCACAGCATTTATGCGAATTATCTGAAAATGGCATTATCGATGAAGCGCTTGTAAAAGACAGGCTAGCTTCTATTCGCTTCGGATTAGGCATGACATAAGAAGATGAAAACGAGGATTATTGCGGCTTTTAACCGTCATCCCGCGGCTTGACCGCGAGATCCAAAAATTTTTCAAAAAAATGCAAAAACTTAATTGATTATTTTGAAAATAAGCTGTAATTTTAGTAAGTGTTTTATTGCGGAGAGAAATTCATGCTGTCCTTTCTGAAGAAAAAAGAATCGAAACCAAGCTGCTTAACGTGTATAAGCCGTAATACTAATGGCATTTCAATTGCTTATGCTGTACTCAAAGAAGATTCCTCTGTGGATTTTACATACTGTGCTTTTCTGCCCTGTCAAACGCCAGAGCAGCAAATATCTGCATTAACGGAATACGTCAACACAAATGGCTTAGAAGGTACGGATTGCGCTTGCGTATTGAGTACTGCCGACTACCGCTTATTACTGCTCGACGCACCAAATGTTCCGCAAGAAGAGCTAAAACGGGCAACACACTGGCTCGTAAAAGATCTTGTTGAATTTCCCGTAGACGAAATGGCAATTGATATTTTTAACGTGCCGGTCAGAGAAGGTCAGCCGTCGAAAATTTATGTGGTTACAACCCAACTTTCTGCATTACAAGAGATAGTCGCGCTTGCAGAAACAGCCGAACTCAACCCGCGCCACATCGACATCATGGAATTTTCCATTCGTAATACCATGCTCTCTATAAAAGATTCGAATTCTTGTATCGCAACATTATTTCTCGGC
>CBDVDN010000054.1:0-7421 GCA_965372775.1 uncultured Gammaproteobacteria bacterium | reverse complement strand
CAACACTACGCGTTCATCAATGACAATTTCTTTTACATCCTGAAAAGACGGTGATTCAAACATCAAGTCCAGCAATAAATACTCCAGTATTGAACGCAACCCTCTAGCACCAGTCTTTCGATTAATAGTCTTTTTAGCAATAGCCAACAATGCATCTTCACTAAATTTAAGATCTATTTCTTCCATTTTAAAAAGCGCTTGATACTGCTTAATTAATGAATTCTTCGGTTCAACTAATACTCTGACCAATGTCTCTTCATCCAAATCACTCAACACAGCGATAATCGGTAAACGCCCAACAAATTCTGGAATTAACCCATATTTCATTAAGTCTTCTGGCTCTACATCCTTTAAAAGCTCTTCAATTTTAGCTTTATCATCTATGCTATGCACTTCAGCGCCAAACCCTATGCTAGATTTCTTCGAACGCGCTTGTATAATATTTTCCAATCCAGCAAAAGCGCCGCCGCAAATAAATAAGATATTCGACGTATCAACTTGCAAAAACTCCTGATTAGGATGTTTTCGTCCACCCTGCGGCGGAACAGAAGCAACTGTTCCTTCTACCAGCTTTAGTAAAGCCTGCTGTACACCTTCTCCAGAAACATCTCGAGTTAATGAAGGATTTTCCGATTTACGAGATATTTTATCAATTTCATCGACATAAATAATGCCTCGTGCAGCTTGCTCCACATTATAATTACATTTCTGAAGAAGTTTTCGAATAATATTCTCAACATCTTCACCCACATAACCCGCTTCTGTCAAAGTTGTCGCATCGGCTATTGCAAACGGCACATTAAGAATATGCGCTAAAGTTTGCGCTAATAACGTTTTACCAGTCCCCGTAGGACCAATTAACAAAATATTACTCTTTTTAATATCAACGTCCGAATCCCGAAGCCCCTCCCGTAAACGTTTATAATGATTATAAACCGCTACTGATAAAGCTTTTTTTGCATAATCTTGACCGATAACATATTCATCTAAATCCGACTTAATTTCTTTTGGAATAGGAAGCTTTTGAATCTCAGACATGCCGCCAGCTTCTTTCCCTTCTCTTTTCAAAATATCTTCACATAAAGCAATACATTGGTCACAAATATAGATAGAATGTCCAGCTATCAAACGCTTGACCTCGCTTTGACTTTTACCGCAAAAAGAGCAATACAACATTTTATTTTTTGGACCAGTTTCTTCTTTCACTCAAAACCTCTCAGATAAATAGCAAATAATCATTTAACTCGTCAGTTTTCTATAGTATCTCACAGATTCACATATGCCATGTAGGGGCACATGTAGGGGCAGCCCTCGCGGCTGCCTATTTGGGCGACTGCAAGGGTCGTCCCTACATAGGATCTATAAATTTTACAATAACGGGTTAAACGAATATTTACGATAAATTCCCTTAAATATTGGGATTCTCCTTATTTTTTTCAAAGCTTTTCCGGTTTTCAATCGCTTGGTCAACCAAACCGTACTTTACAGCCTCTTTTGCATTCATAAAGAAATCACGATCCGTGTCATGTTTAATTACATCAAGCGGCTGTTTAGTATGCTCTGCTAAAATATGATTCAACCGATCACGAACATTTAGAATTTCTTTTGTATGAATTTCAATGTCTGAGGCTTGCCCTTGAAAACCACCCAAAGGTTGATGAATCATCACACGGGAATGTGGCAAACAATAACGCTTGCCTTCAGCACCAGCCGCCAATAAAACCGCGCCCATACTGGCTGCTTGACCAATACAGGTCGTACTCACGTCCGGTTTGATAAACTGCATCGTGTCATAAATTGCCAATCCGGATGTCACAACACCGCCGGGTGAGTTAATATAAAGATGAATATCTTTATCCGGGTTTTCCGACTCCAAAAACAACAATTGTGCAACAATTAAATTTGCCATCGTATCGTCAACACCGCCGACCAAAAATATCACTCGTTCCTTTAATAGACGAGAATAAATATCAAATAATCGTTCACCACGAGCTGTTTGTTCAATAACCATCGGCACTAAACCGGAATTTAAAATTTGATTTTCACCATATAATGTCTTCATTGTATTACATTTACCTTTTGAAAATTGATAGATAATGAATAATGGGCACGGTAGATTATACCCAATTTATTATAGGCACCCACAAGGGTCGCTCCTACGGATTATTGATTTCGACGAACCGCTTCATCATAATCGACTTTTTTCTCAATGATTTTAGCAGATTCCAGCAATTTTTCGACTACTTGATCTTCTATATCTACCATTTCGACCTGAGCAAGATGCTGCTGGTTGGAATAGTACCATTTAACAATTTCTTCTGGATGATCATAACCTGCAGCCAAACTTCCTATTGTACTACGTACTTTATCCAGATTTGCTTTAATATCATGCTCATTTACAACTTCAGCGATTAATAATCCCAATGATACCAGACGAATTGCTTGATCTTTGAAAATATCCTTAGAAATTTCTGGGATTTTATCAGTCGGTGTGTGCTTGGCGTATTGTTCCGTCACTTGCCGATGTAGTTGATCAACCTCCATATCCACTAAACTTTGAGGTAATTCTACCTTATTTAATTCTAATAACTTATCCATCACTTTATTTTTATTTTTGATTTTTAGTATGTTTTTTAATTCAAGTTCCGTTTTTTTCCGTAAATCATCACGCAATTCTTTTATTCCTCCTTCTTTCACGCCGCATTTCTTTGCGAATGCATCATCTAATTCAGGAAGCACGGGCTGAGAAACTGTATATACTTTGATTTTAAAAACAGCATCTTTGCCAGCCATTTCTTTTGAATGATATTCTTCCGGAAATTTTACATTTACAGATATTTCATCAGAAGCTTTTGCGCCAATAATGCCCGCCTCGAAACCGGGGATCATAACATTCGACCCTAAAATCAAAGGAGTCTTTTCTGCTTTTCCATTTTCAAATGCTTTATCATCTACAAAACCTTCAAAATCAATAATAACTTGATCTTTTTCTTGTGCCGAACGATCAACTTCTTCCCAAGCCGTATACTGCTTGCGAATTCTTTCTAATAAGTTATCAATATCCGATTCCGTCACTTCTGAAGTCAACTGCTCAACCTCAACGTCCTTCAAACCAACCAAATCAATTTTAGGGCATACTTCAAATGTAGCTGTAAACTGAAGCGGCTTTCCTTCCTCAAATGTTTTAATTTCTACTCGCGGTGTAGCTGCCGGCTTTAAATTCTCTTTTAACACAGCCTCCGATAAACTCGACTGCAAAACACCAGAAAGAACCTCCTGACGAGCAGACTGACCATAACGCTTTTTTAAAACCTTCATCGGAACTTTTCCTGGACGAAAACCTTTAATATTTGCCGTTTTAGACATCTCCTTTAATCGCATATCAACTTGGCTATATATTTTTTCACAAGGCACCTCAATCGTTAAACAACGACCTAAAGATCCAACAGTTTCAACAGAGACTTGCATATATCTACCTCAAATATTGGGAACGTAGACGAAATAACTCCCGCATCTAACATCCCATGAAAAACAAAAATGGTGCGAAAGGAGAGACTCGAACTCTCACGGGAATTACCCCACTGGAACCTAAATCCAGCGCGTCTACCAATTCCGCCACTCTCGCAAAAATTATAAATACCTTGCGCGGACATATATCACTTATGTAATAAAACAAAAGCCAAACAAAACTGTCCGGCTTTTTGATAGTCCGTGAGGATTTCGACCCCCCCACCCCGCTGATTAAGAGACGCTGTCTTGTATTCACGCATTAAGGTGAAACTTTTAAGTGATTGATATTTAATGATAATTTTGACGCCACTTTCCGAAAAATTTCGCAAAATTTACACAAACCCCACCACTGCGCACAATAAATCATAACTTTTTACAACTCAATCACAGAGATTTCCCAGCAAGATTTTTAATTACATAATAGTAAAAACAGGCAATCAAATTCTTTATGTTCACTAATCAAGCGGGAAATCCTAATCAGCACGCATGATACTCCAAAGCGCTTCTCTTTGTCCAGACCATTATATTGAAAACTCGCTATTTCTTGGCAATTTTTGAATGCCTATCTCAAAAGTGTCCGTAGCTTAAAATTAGAGGCGTATTTGTCAGAAATACATTCAAATTTAATCGGAAACGTGATCCTAATTTTTGATTATGCTTTCAGCTCCCGTAAAGCATAAGACAGCTTGTAAAAACAATCAGTTAGCAAACTGACTTTCGGGCTATAAGCTTTATTTGGTGGTTTTACGGGAGCTAAAAGCATAATCAAATTGTAACCTATTGATATTTAAGGAACTAAAATTTGACCGAAAATCGCTGATGAAAATGCACCTTAAATTATTTATATCTGTTTTTAGCTTGTTTTTTATTCATATAACGTTAGCTATAGCCACTCACCAACCCATTATAGTCTGGAAAGCAACTTTTCATGATGTTATACCTAATAAGATCGGTATTACTAAAACTTATTGTCAAATACATTCACCTGGTGTTTTTTTAACGACGGCGAATAATATTCTGCACAATGGTGCAAAAGATAAAAATGGCGTACTGGTAAAATATAAGTACTATATTTAATCCAAAAAAGGCGGATTGTATTTTATCGATGTTCATGCTGTCATGTCCGGTACTTATCATGGCAAATGCCAATGTATATTCACGAACAAAAACTTACACCAAACGGCGTAACAGATTACGTTTGGCGAACGCCTTATTGTAAAGGTAAATTTACCGGCATCGCGCAGATAAGAAAATAAGCACTCCAAATAACCCATGGTAAAAATTACCATTGCTATCATCCTGAAAACAAGCAGAACCATCTGTCCAAACAAATTTTTCAGGAAAGAGTTTGTCTAAGATGTGCCGATATTCACCGAGTTTTGACAGAACTGATAATCGTAATTTATTTCTTTTTTTCTGTTTTCTGCCTTTTATTTTCTGTCTTTGGCACAGCAAACTGTTGTGTCATTTCGGCAAATTTTTCAACGCTTTTTTGGACAGCATAATTAAGTGTATTGGCTGGATAAGTTCCGTCTTTTTTAAGTTTTCCAGCCTCAATACCAGTTAATATTTCGATACCCTCATCTATTGTCGAAACCGCATAAATGTGAAATTTACCCGATTTTACAGCATCCAATACACTTTTCTTTAATACTAAGTGATCCACATTTTGCCTAGGAATAATGACGCCTTGATTGCCTGTTAATCCTTTTATTTCACAGATATGAAAAAATCCTTCTATTTTTTCATTAACGCCGCCGATGGGCTGTATTTCTCCTAATTGATTAACTGATCCTGTTACCGCCAAATCCTGACGAATTGGATGACCAGAAAGACTGGATAACAACGCATAAATTTCCGTCGAAGATGCACTATCACCTTCTACGCCTTGATAGAGCTGTTCAAATGTGATACTGGCAGAGAAAGTAAGCGGTACTCTCGTTGCATATTTGCCGCCTAAATAGCCTGTTAAAATCATAGAACCTTTATCATGAATAGGTCCGCTTAATTTCACTTCTCTTTCAATATTAACTATTCCACCATTACCAATGAAAGTACGTGCTGTAATTTTCGAAGGCTTGCCAAACGCATAGTCACCTAAGGATATAACAGATAATCCATTAATCTGCCCAACAACTTTTCCATCCGTATCGATCAGAATTGTGCCTTCTTCGATCATTTCTTGAATTAAAGTTTCAATACGATTAGATCGATATATTTTCTCTTCTAATGCTTTTTCAACATCCGCTTCTTGAACATATTTATTGCCGTTCTGACTGGCCCAATAGGATGATTGACGAATAATATCAATAAGATCACCAAATTTTGTTGTTAATTTCTTTTGATGCGACACTGCACGAGAAGCATATTCTATGACTTTTACAACGCCAGTCGGCGCAAAATGTTTAACTTTTTCTTCACGGCAAACCATCGAAATAAATTGCGCATATTGTTCATTTGTTTTTTCGTTCCATGGCATTTTTGTTTCAAAATCTGCTTTAACTTTAAATAATTCTTTAAATTCTTGATCCAATTGAAAGAGCAAGTAATATAAGTATTCATCACCAATTAAAACAACTTTTAAATTTAAGGGAACTGGTTCCGGATCTAACGTTCGCGTTATCATACCGCCGTACGCTTCCATTAAACTTTCTATGACGATTTCTTTATTTTTTAATGCCCGCTTAAGCATCGACCACGCCATCGGCTTTTGTAATAAATCTAAGGCTTCAATAATTAAATAGCCACCATTTGCACGATGCAAAGCACCGGATTTAATCATACGAAAGTTCGTGACCAACGTTCCGAGCCAGCCTTCTTGCTCGATCCGCCCAACTAAATTAGGTCCTGTCGGATTTTTCTCTAAAATAACCGGCGCGCCTTCTGTTTTTGTATTATCAACAATTAAATTAACGCGGTATTCGTCAAAAGTCGGTGCTTGGTCACCATATTTTGCACCCATTAACATGTCCTGTGGTGCAGCAGGCTGTCCTATTTGTTTAAGCTGTTTAAAAGCCGAAACATTTTTCAATATATCCTTTTTCACATCGTTCAAGAATTTAATGACCTCTTCATGCTCGACAAATTTTTCTTCAAGTGCCTGAATTAAATGATTAACTGCAAAACCAACTATTTTGCGGTCTAATTCAAGCAAATTCTCTTTTCCTTCTTTTTGCAGCTGCTCAATGCGTTTGAAGATTTCCCGCAGTTCGATAGTCAGCTCTTCTTGATGCTTTTCAATTTCTTCTCGTTTTTCATCACTGAGCTTGTCATGCTGTTCCGGCGTTAAAACCTCACCATCAACAACCGCAATAGCCGCCATGCCCTGAGGTGTTTGCAACAGCTTAAAACCTCGCTCCTCCGCTTTCTTATCAAGCGCCTCAAATAATTCTTTTGTTTTTTGCTGAAATTCCCCCTCTATCATTTCCTGTTGTTGAACATACTCTTTTCCTTCAAAAGCTTTGGGGACATCCGATTTTAAGTTTTCAACCAATTGATCCATATCATCTTTAAAAGTCCGCCCTATCCCTGCCGGCAACTTTAGCAAACGCGGCTTATCTTCATATTCGAAGTTATTAATATAAAGCCAATCGCAGGGTGTCGGCTTATCTTTCGCATCCGCTTTTAAGAATTTATGAATAGTTGTAGTCTTTCCCGTACCAACAGGACCCAAAGCAAATATATGATAGCCATGATTTTTAATATCAATACCGAATGTTAAAGCATGCTGCGCCCTATCCTGTCCGATAATTTCGGAAAGCGGTGAAACGTCTTCCGTACTTGTAAATTTAAACGCACTTGGCTGACATTGATGACACAATTGAGCAAAAGATAACTCATTTGATTTTTTTGATGGCATAATCGAATCCTTATCTTAAATAATCCAAAGAAATTTATTGGAATTATACATA
>CBDVDN010000053.1:0-7551 GCA_965372775.1 uncultured Gammaproteobacteria bacterium | reverse complement strand
TATTTTTTCCCTGCCTCTTTATGTGACCATCCATAATACGGCAATAAAATTTGCGGAACAAATTTTAGCGCAATCGGCGAAGGCTCCGTATGAAATAGCGTAATTAACGAACTCGTATTGATCCTTTGGCATTTTAATTCCCATTCCGCCGCATTCGGAATAGGCAAATTATTTTCTTCGATTCCCAGCAAATCCTCTAAAGTATTACCAATACCACCACAATTTCCTTTTCTACCGTTCGGAATCCAACCCATTTCCGTTATTTCTTTCAATTTATCAATAAGCAATTCTTTAGTATAAATCTGCATAAAATTATCCTTTTTGTATACCACTCGCCGCAAAAATATCCATTTGAGCCACGCTTCTTAAACCCACAGTCAAAAGTGTATTTTTATCTCTATTTTTATTATCAAAATCTTTCAGCCTTACTTTAGTCATCTTTACATATTCAGGTGAAACATCTATGCCTACAAAATTCCTATTTAATTTTTTTGCGGCTATTGCGGTCGTTCCAGACCCCATAAACGGATCGAGAATGATTTCCGCATCAGTCGATTCAATAATACGTTCTATTAATGCAACTGGAAAAGGAGCAGGATGTGGATTGTTCATTTCCTGTGTAAACTCCCATACATCACCATACGCATTAGCGCCCTTTGACAATTTGAATTTTTTCTTAGCAATAAGATAAATAACTTCATATGTCGGCAAAAAATAGCCGGGATTAAAGTTAATCCCGCCTTTTCTTCTCCAAATAATAATCTGCCTCACTGGAAATCCGTTTACAATGTCCTGCCTGTCCTGCAGCAAACCTCTTTGTACACGCCATTTATGATTATAAAAGATTGCGCCAGTATCTTTTATAAGTCGCAGCATTTCTTCTAAACATGCTCTTTGCCATTTAACGTATTCCGCATGCGGCATACAATCGTTATGATGTGAGTATCCATTAACTAAAGCCGCGTTTTTCCATTTCCCTCCTCTGGCATCTTTCATGCCATTTCCAGACGAATTTTTTAAATTATAAGGCGGAGAGGTTATGACCAAGTCAATACTGCCAGCCGGCATTTTTTTCATCGTCTTAACAGCATCTCCGCATACTATCCTGTTTAAAAATTTATTCGGCATATCCTAAATCTCAACCCCGCCGCAGCCTTCTTCTGCAGCAAGTTTTTCGTATAGACAAAAACGTCGATTTACATCAGCTTGCGCGCGTTTTAATAACTCCGCTGCCTCTTTAGGATGCGTTTTTTCCAAACGTTTAAACCGCGTTTCATTATAAATGTAATCCTGTAAAGGTATCGCCGGTTTTTTGGAATCCAGCATAAACGGATTCTGTCCTTCTTTGGCACGATCCGGATTATATCTAAATAACGGCCAATAGCCGCTTTGTACAGCCAGCCTTTGCTGATTGAGACCCAACTTCATGTTTCCACCGTGCGCAATACAATGACTATAAGCAATAATCAGCGAAGGACCAGAATAGGCTTCTGCTTCTTTGATTGCTTTTAACGTATGCATATCATTTGCCCCCATTGCAATCTGCGCAACATAGATATAACCATAAGACATCATCATGCCGCCTAAATCTTTTTTCGGCATATTTTTACCCGCTGCAGCAAATTTTGCAATCGCCGCGCGAGGCGTTGCTTTTGACGCTTGACCGCCTGTATTAGAATAAACTTCCGTATCTAAAACCAGCACATTAACATTTTTTCCAGAAGCCAATACATGATCCAAACCGCCATAACCAATATCATGCGCCCAGCCATCACCACCGATAATCCAAACACTGCGTTTGACTAAATTATCAGATAAAGATAATAAATGTCTTGCTCGCGAATTTTTATTGTTTTGCAGTTTTTCTCTTAATGCTGCAACACGCTCACGCTGAGCAGCAATAGTCTCTTCTGTATTATCATCAGCATGCGCTATGATTTCCGCCGCCAGATCATTTCCGATTTCAGCACTCAGCTCCTGCACTAGCTCTTTAGCTGCCTGCTGACTTTTATCAACTGACAGACGAAAACCCATACCGAATTCTGCATTATCTTCAAATAACGAATTCGACCAGACGGGTCCGCGTCCTGCTTCATCACAAGTCCAAGGCGTTGTCGGCAAATTACCGCCGTAAATCGAAGAACAACCCGTTGCATTAGCTGCAAGCATACGATCGCCAAACAATTGACTGATCAATTTGACATAAGGTGTCTCACCACAGCCAGCACACGCGCCTGAAAATTCAAACAGCGGCTGTAAATACTGAACTCCTTGTATAGTCGAAGTATTAACCTCGTCAACTGTTTTAATCTTTTCAAAAAACTCAATGTTCTTGCGTTCCGCTTCCAAAATCGGCGCTTTCGGCAGAATATTAATTGCTTTAAATCCTTCTTTTGCCTTGTTTTTTGCCGGACACGCTGCATAACATAAACCACAGCCGGTACAGTCTTCCACATAAACCTGCAGCGTGAATTTTTTGCCTTCGTTGTCTTTACCGCGTAATGGCGCAGATCTGAAATGTTCCGGAGCACCGCTTAGTTCTTTTTCATCATATTTTTTCGAACGAATTACTGCATGCGGACAAACAAAACAGCATTTACCACATTGAATACAGGTTTCCGTATCCCAATCTGCAACAAACATCGAAACATTCCGCTTTTCCCATTTTGTTGTTCCGCATGGAAAAGTCCCATCAATCGGCATAGCGCTTACTGGCAATTCATCACCACGATCCGCCATCATCACTGCCGTCACATTACGAACAAATTCCGGCGCATTTGCGCTAATAATCGGCGGCAAATCTTTTGCTGTCTCACTCACTTTATTCGGAACATTGACTTGACATAAACCCGACAATGCTTGATCAACGGCCGCATAGTTTTTCTTAACAATCCCTTCTCCTTTTTGACCATAAGCTTTTTCAATTTTTTCTTTAATTTTTCCAATAGCTTTCTCTTTAGAAAGAATATCGGTTAATGCAAAAAAACAAGTATGCATAACCGTATTAATTCTTGCTCCCAAACCTGATTCTCTTGCGATTTTATAAGCGTCAACAACATAAAACTCCAATTCTTTTTCAATAATCGCCTGCTGAATAGGACGCGGCAAATGATCCCAAATTTCATCTGCAGAATATGGACTGTTTAATAAGAATGTTGCGCCTTTTGCAGCCCGCGCTAAAACTTCCGTTTGGTAGATCGCATTAAAGTAATGTACAGCAACAAAATTTGCGGATTGTACTAAATAAGGCGAGCAAATCGGATGTTTTCCAAACCGAACATGCGAAACCGTTTGCGATCCGGATTTTTTCGAATCATATACAAAATAGCCCTGCGCATAGAAATCCGGATTTTCACCGATAATTTTAATTGAATTTTTATTTGCGCTGACCGTTCCATCCGAACCATATCCATAGAAAACTGCTCGAACATCTTTTTCAGATTCGGTTATAAAACTTGGATCGTAATCTAAACTAGTATGCGTCACATCATCATTAATGCCGATTGTAAAATAATTTTTAGGCTTTTTTTTACTTAATTCATCGAAAATGCCTTTCGCCATCGCCGGCGTGAATTCTTTTGAAGACAAACCATAACGACCGCCGATAATCTTCGGCATTTTCTCCATCGGCAGTTTACCTTGCTCAGACGCTTCACTTAATACAGTAACAATATCTTGATACAAAGGCTCACCGCAAGCGCCAGGCTCTTTGGTTCGATCTAAAACAGCAATCGAACAAACACTTTTTGGCAATGCCGCTAAAAACTGTTCTTTCGGAAACGGTCTAAATAAATGTATTTGTAAAACACCGACTTTTTCACCAGACTTTTGTAAAACTTCAGCGGCTTCTCGAACCGCTCTTGTTCCCGATCCCATAATAACAATAACGCGCTCTGCATCAGCATCACCAAAATAATTCACTAAGCCATATTTTCGTCCAGTCAGCTTTGCGAATTTTTCCATTGTTTTTTCAACAATACCCGGCGTTAATTCATAAAAGCTATTGACTGTTTCGCGGCCTTGAAAATAAACATCCGGATTTTGAGATGTTCCGCGAATAACTGGATGATCCGGATTTAATGCACGACGACGATGCGCCATAACCAAATCATCATCAATCATAGCCTGTATATCTTCATCAGATAAAAGTTCGACTTTATTAATTTCGTGACTGGTTCGAAAACCCTCAAAGAAATGCAGAAAAGGAATGCGCGATTCTAACGTTGCAGCATGTGCAATCATCGACATATCCTGCGCTTCCTGCACGCTATCTGAACATAACATTGCAAAACCTGTCATGCGCGTTGCCATCACATCAGAATGATCGCCAAAAATAGACAATGCCTGAACAGCCAAAGACCGCGCTGAAACATGAATAACTGTCGGCGTTAATTCACCGGCAATCTTATACATATTTGGAATCATTAATAATAAGCCTTGTGATGCTGTAAATGTTGTTGCCAAAGCACCTGCCTGCAATGCCCCATGTAATGCCCCGCTCGCACCACCTTCACTTTGCATTTCAACAACTTGCGGCACAGTCCCCCAAATATTCTTTTGTCCTTCCGCTGACCATTGATCTGACAGCTCACCCATATTTGACGACGGCGTAATAGGATAAATAGCCGCTATTTCAGAAACTTTATAAGCAACGCGCGACGCTGCTTCGTTTCCATCTATTGTTTGCATAACTTTATTCATGATTGATTCCTCTAAAAAATTAAATCGTCTTTTTCAATACTTTAATATTTTGCAGGTTGGGCTAATAGCCCAGAAAAAAAGCAAAAACCGAAAATTATAACCGTACAAGGTATATTATTCTTTCTTCTATTGCCTAACAGGAAGAATCGCCTATTATGCCGTGAAATCATCCCAAACGCCACTTATGATTATTAATTTTTAACCTAAATTCAACTGCCGAATCTAGGATTATTTCATTCGCCAAAAATATGAGATTTTAAAACATTTGGAGGAAGGTAGCACATCACATATTCTTTTAGCGTTTTAAATATTGAACAACTGTCCCGCCTTAAATTGGTAGCCGAAATAGTTAAAGCATTTGTTGGAAAGCTTCTTAAGGAATTCAAGGCAAAAAAGATATTAATTGATCCCGTCTGTTCAAATAAACGAGCCATCCGGTGTTATGAAAAAGCTGATTTTAAAATAATACGAAAAAAGTATTATGGGATAAACGAATGCTGTGTTATGGAATTTATAAACGATAATATTTAAGAAACGATTGAATTGAAGAAGATTTTATGATTAACAAAACAAACATCAAATTTATTTTAATTTCACCTATTAATACCGAAGGTATAAACCCCGCATGAGCATTTGGCAAAACTTTCGCTTCACCCGTTTTTTTATTTCATTTGTGACAGGCAATCTTGATGATTGGTTCGACATATTTGCACTACAAATTATTTTTGTACATGAGTTTCACGCTTCTCCTTTAAAAAAGAAAGCTTGGAGCAACAAATAGGTTACGTTTATGGTATCAGTTCGGCTCCACAAAATACTGCATTGGCTATTGGAACAATTTTAGGCGGTTTCTTAATTATACAATTCGGAGCGCGAGAAGTTTATGTTGGATTAGCTGTCATGATGTTTATATTAGCTATCGCTGCCATATCTTTATTATAAACACAATTCAATCACAAGAAGAAAACAAATGGATAATGGGACTAAGGCTCTGTCAGGAAATAAAGGTTACAGTTAACATTCCATCTGACGGGCATCTTGGATAAAATACGTCCGTGTATTTCACCGCTTCTTGGCGCTTGCGCGCGTTAAAATTTGATCCTGTCAAATTTTTGAATATTCTTCAATCAAAAAAACAACTTATATAGATTACTATGCGCGTTGTTTTTTTGATGAAATACATCCCTGTATTTCGCAGCGAAGCAGCGCACTTCGTGCGCCCAAATTTGTTCCAGACGAATTTGTCAATCAGAACATCCAAATCTACCTATCAGATGGACGTTAACTGTAGCCTTTATTCCTAACAGACCCTAATGGAATAATTCCTTTATATAGCTAAAATGGCGAAAAATTTTATTTTGAGCATATATAGCTTGCTATCCGGCTACTTGCTGATAAAATGAAACACTTGTAAATATAATACAATGCCATTATGGATCAAATTATCAACTTACATAAAAGAACTCATCGGTGCATAGAGGATACTGCTCGAAGGTGGAACAACTGTTAAAACATCAATTTTAGGCAACCGAGAAAGTTATAATCTCACATACTCAAGGAAACTATTATGCCAGACCAAAGCGAAACACCACATTCCTTTCACATCCCCGTCATGGGCACTGGCTTTACCATTGATACTCCCTTGAAGGTTGCTAGATATGGCATCTCCTCAGTTATCTCCTTGGTCGATGACGTTTTAATTGAACAAATACGAAAATTCCATTGCAAAAAAACCAAGGAAACTTATACCGCTATCAAAAATCAAGATGCTGATGCCCGCGCTCGTCGTATCACAGCATACTTAAACTTATTAGATCGTCTAATACATAAGCAAGTAGCTGAATTACAAGCATCTCCATTTGAAAACGGAAGCGAGATTACTCATTATTATGAAATGATGCCTCAAACACACCTAAAGCAGCTCTATCTCAATATGCTTGCAATCGAAGATCCAATACAAAAAAAACAACTACAAAACGCTCTTCGCAAACTTGCTGTTCCTGGAAACATTGATGTTAACATTATGACCAAACTTGATTGCAATCATTATCGTAGCGGTAAGGAGCTGCCTCCTGAATTCTCCGATGCGCTAGCAGCATTGCGTGGTTATGCCAATAGCACTCTTAATTCATCTATTGTTTTTTCTGCAGGTTTTAACCCACGCTTATACGGTTACATATCCAAATTTGAAGATTTTTTCCCAGATGAAGAAGGCAATCTTAAAAAACGGATTATCCTTAAAGTAAGCGATTATCGTTCGGCTCTCATACAAGGTAAATATCTTGCAAAACGAGGGATTTGGGTTTCCGAATATCGCATTGAATCAGCACTAAACTGCGGCGGTCATGCTTTTGTCAACAATGGTTATTTGTTGGGGCCTATTCTGAAAGAATTTAAAGGAAAAAAACAAGAACTCATTGAAACCCTTCATGGATTTTATAACAAAGCACTAGAAGCAAATAATAAGCTCTGCGTCCAAGAACCTCTTAAGACCTCTATTACAGCACAAGGCGGCATTGGCACACATGATGAACATACGTTTTTATTAGAAGAATATGAGCTAGACTCCATCGGGTGGGGCACTCCTTTTTTGCTGGTTCCCGAAGGCGTAAACGTTGATGCCGAGCATCTGCAAAAACTTACAACCGCTACAGAAAAGGAAGTATATTTAAGCGATAGCTCTCCCCTTGGCGTCCCCTTTTGGAATTTATATACCTCAGCAAGCGAAAAAATCCGCCAACAAAAAATAAAATTAGGCAATCCAGGAAGCTCTTGCAATAAACAATTTGCAAAAATAAACACAGAATTTACAAAATTACCTATTTGTACTTCGGAAACTATTCCAATTTT
>CBDVDN010000052.1:0-7789 GCA_965372775.1 uncultured Gammaproteobacteria bacterium | reverse complement strand
AAGCGCAGCCCAACAAGTAATTATCAGAGGGACAAAACACCATGAAAAAATCTTTATTAAATGTATTATTCATTTGTTTGTTTGTGGTATCAGGATTGGCATTAGCTAAAAAACCTGCTAATCAAAGTAAATCTGCGCATAAAATGCCGCCGACGGTTGTTCAAACAATCACAGCACATAGTAAGGTTTGGCAAAACACAATTAATTTTAATGGTTCGCTTTCTGCTTTTCAAGGCATTATGATTAGTTCGGTAACGTCTGAACGTGTGACAAAAATTTATTTTAAATCTGGACAATATGTTAAACAAGGTGAGCCGCTCATTCAGCTTTATCCGAATATTATAAAAGCGCAATTTAAAAAAGCTGAAGCGCAGCTTAAATTAAGTCAAGCGGATTATCAGCGCGCTTTAAAGTTATATAAGAGAAAATTTCTTGATGCGGCAGATCTTGATAAATTACAAGCAAAAATGCAAAGCGATCAAGCGGATTTCAAACAAGCTAAATCGCAATTAGGACAAACTTTAATTAAATCGCCTTTTGCTGGAAAATTAGGATTACGCTTGGTGAGTTTGGGAGAGTATCTAACGCCCGGAACACCTATTGTTAATTTGCAGGCATTAGATCCGATTTGCGTTGATTTTAGTGTGTCGGAAATTTATCTTTCACAAATAAAAATCGGAAATAAAATTACTTTGCGTTCGCGTGCTTTTCCATGTGAAGTTTATCAAGGTACAATTTATGCTTTAGATTCTTCTGTCGATCCTAAGACGCGAATGTTAGGCGTTCGTGCAAAAATTTCAAATGTCAATCATACGCTTTTACCCGGCTCTTTCGTTTCTGTTACTGTTTATATTGAAAAAGCAGTCCCGCAGATTATTATTCCCCAGCCAGCTATTGTTTATTCGCCGCAAGGTAATTATGTTTACCGTATGATAAATCATAAAGCGGTCAAAACGCCTGTTAAATTAGGACAGAAGTTAACAGACAGTCAAGTGATTATTATAAAAGGTTTAAAGTCTGGCGATGTGGTCATTGTCGGTGGACAAATGAAATTGTTTGATGAATCGTCTGTTATGACGCAGCAAGAAGCACAGAAGTATTTTAATGCCCAGAAAAAACAAAAGGTACACTGATGAGATTTACGGATGTTTTCATTCGTCGTCCAGTATTTGCGACGACAGTTAGTCTGCTTTTATTATTAGTAGGCGTTATTTCATTTTTTAATTTGCATGTTCGGGCATTTCCGAAAATAACGCCGGCTGTTGTGAATGTTACAACAACTTATTCAGGTGCAAACGCAAAGCTAATGGAAGGTTTTGTAACGACACCGATTGAAGAGGCTATTTCAGGCGTAGAAGGTATTGACTATATTGAATCTTCAAGTTCGCAAGGAAGAAGTAAAGTTTCTGTTCATATGAAGCTGGGTTATGACATTAATACGGCAATGTCAGATGTTTCTTCTAAAGTTGATTCTGCGCGCTGGAAATTGCCTAAAGAGGTGAATGATCCGATTATTTCAAAGCGTGATCCGAATGCACAGGCGTCGATTATTGTTGCTTTCATGAGTGATACTTTGAGTCCAGAGGACGTAACGGATTATTTGATTCGCTTTATACAGCCAAAATTACAAAATGTTCCCGGCGTTAGTCAAGCACAAATTTATGGCGCCAGAGAATACTCTATGCATATCATGTTAGATCCAGAATTAATGGCGGCGCATCATGTTACGGCTTCAGATGTTCAGCAGGCGCTCCAAAGTCATAATGTGCAATCGGCATCAGGACGAATAGAAGGAAAAACACAAGAATTTACAGTTTATTCTACGACAGATTTACATACACCGGCACAGTTTAATAATATTCCTATTCGACAAGATCAAGGTCGTATTGTTCGTATTAAAGATATTGGTTTGGCTAAGCTCGGACCGAGCGATGATCGTGTTTCAGTTATTATGAATGGTAAAAAAGCCAGGATTATCGGTATTATGCCGAAGTCAACAGCTAACCCCTTAAGTGTTTCAAAGGCAGTTAGGAATTTATTACCGGAGATTCGTAAAAACTTACCAAAAGGTTTAAAAGTTCGTGAATTATTTGATATGTCGACTTTTATTTCTAATTCTTTAAAAGAAGTGATTATCACCATTGCGATGGCGGCATTTTTTGTCTTTTTAGTTATCTTTTTAATGATCGGTTCGTTTCGAGCCGTTTTGATTCCGCTCGTGACAATTCCGCTATCGATTATCGGCGTTAATGCAATTATGTTAGCGTTTGGATACAGCATTAATACCTTAACTTTATTGGCTTGGGTGTTAGCAATTGGTTTAGTTGTTGATGATGCAATCGTTGTATTAGAAAATATTTATAGGCATTTAGCAGGCGGTATGTCGGCAAAAGAAGCGGCGATAATCGGTGCGCGTGAAATTTCTTTTGCTGTGATTGCGATGACATTAACGCTTGCGGCAGTATATGCGCCGATTGGGTTTACAACCGGCTTGACCGGAAAATTGTTTACGCAATTTGCATTTACCTTAGCAGGCGCTGTGATAGTTTCTGGCTTTATTGCTTTAACATTAACGCCGATGATGTGTTCTAATCTTTTTCGAGGCAATTATTCCATGGAAACAGGCTACGCCGGTTTTGTTGATCGTTTGTTCGATAAGCTTCGAGTTGGTTATAAAGCAGCGCTGCATTTCGTTTTTAAATGGCGTTATATTGTTCTTATTTTTGCTGCAGTTGTTTATGCATCTTGTTATTTTTTATTTGTTCATACGCCGGCTGAATTAGCGCCGCCGGAAGATCAAGGCGCATTAATTGGATTTGTTGAAGCACCAGCTGCAGCGAATTTATATTATACGGAACAGCACACGAAACAGCTCGAAAGCATTTATGCGTCCATTCCAGAAATAGTCAATTATGGTATTATTAATGGCGCTAAAGGCGTTAATTCTGCAGTATCATTTATTATTCTAAAACCGTTGGGTCAGCGTACTCGTTCTGCAATGGAAATTAAAAATCAGCTTTTTCCACTGATGTGGTCGATTCCGGGTATTATTGCTATGCCGAATAATTTTCCAGCTTTGCCCGGGGCAGGTGGGTTTCATCCAATTAGTTACGTGTTAAAAACAACAGCGAGTTATAAAGATCTTAATAATGATGCTCAAAAATTTGTACAAGCGCTTTCTCGTTGGAGCGGATTAACCAATGTGCGATCGAACTTGAATATTAATCAGCCTCAAACAGTAGTTAATGTTCATCGAAATGAAGCGGCAGATTTAGGTATTTCAATGAATCAAATTGCGCAAACGCTTAATTTATTTTTAGCTAAGCCGACGATGACGCGTTTTGAAATGAATGGTAGAAGTTATGACGTTTTACCGCAGCTCTATCCGCAATATAGAAATACTCCGGATGAATTAAATGATCTTAATGTGCGAACACAAAGCGGAGAATTAGTGCCGATTTCTAATTTGGTAGATATTCAAGAAGAAGTCATACCGCAATCGCTTCCGCATTTTGAACAGTTGCGAGCTGCTAAAATTACTGCTGGACTTTCGCCGGGTGTAACGCAAGGAGAGGCGTTAGACTATATGAATAATTTAGCTAAAAAAATATTGCCTAAGAATGTTCATGTTGGCTATTCGGGACAATTGCGTCAATACGTTCAAGCCTCCGGAAAAATGGGCGACGTTTTTATTTTTGCGCTAATTTTTATTTATCTTATTTTAGCTGCACAGTTTGAAAGTTTTCGTGATCCGTTGATTGTTATGTTAAGTGTGCCGCTTGCAATCGCCGGCGCGTTAGTATTATTAAAACTAACGCACGGCACATTAAATATTTATACGAAAATTGGATTAGTGACTTTAGTTGGGCTTATTACAAAAGCCGGTATTTTAATCGTGGAATTTGCGAATCAGCAGCAGGAAAAAGGATTGTCGATTCATGAAGCGATCGTTGAAGCTGCGACGCATCGTTTAAGGCCTATTTTAATGACGACAACGGCGATGGTTTTAAGTGCGCTTGCTTTGGTGTTTGCAAGCGGCGCTGGTGCAGAAAGTCGGCATCAGATGGGAATTGTCATTGTCGGCGGTATGCTTTTTGGTACTATCTTAAGTTTATTTGTCGTTCCTACTGCTTATTATATGTTCGCAGCACGGATTCAGAAGATGGAAGACAAAAATTAAGTGTAGCAGGTTAGGATAGGCTGTGCTTAGGGTATAGCAGCGCTGACGTACGAAATTTTTTTTGGTACATTTTTTTAAAAAAAGGTGTTGACAAGCCAGATCAACACAATATAGCTTAGGTGTGTTTATGTGAATTTTGAAAATGTCACAGGTGTTTTCAAAATAAGCAATTTTTTAACTAATTACTAAAGAGTATTTCTGATATGAATAAAATTATCTTAGGTGCCGCGGCGCTTAGCATAGGACTTTCTGTCAACGCCATAGCGGCGGCTGTTGTCTCTAAAAATCATTCTTCTCAATCTAAACATGTGGTCGCACCCCTTCAAAATGGTGGATGGTATTATATCACTAAAGCATTCTATAAACCGACTACAAATGCAGCAACCCCTATGTAAAAAGCGACAGCTACTGCTTTTCAATATGTATCCGTACCCATTCAAAATGCTGGATGGTCTTTCAACGCTGAAGCATTATATGTTCAGCCAACTAGCAATGCCACTAAATATGCTTTTATAAACAATGAAGCCAAGTCCGTTGATCTGGATCATTATTTTGGCTTTAACTTGGGCGCTATTTATCATATCGCAGGAACAGGCAATAATATTTCATTGCAATATACTCATTATCTCAACGCACGTAATTCAGATTCCATAGCAGGAAAAAACTCTATAGGATCCTATTTCCCATTCGTGATTGGACCATCAGATAGCGCGAAAGCAACAGTTAATTTAAATTATAATGCTGTTGATCTTATGTTAGGACAAAACATAAATATTGGTCATAAACTTGCATTACGCGCAGCAGCGGGATTACGTTATGCAAACACTAATTTCGAGCTCAAAGCACATTACACAAAATTAATTGAACAAACAGATTCCGATGAGTATACTAGCAATGTTAAACAAACAAATGATTTTTCTGGTATTGGTCCTCGTTTAGCACTCAATGGAAACTATAATTTAATACGCGGATTTGGAATCATTGCTAATGTCGGCGGATCGCTTTTAATAAGCGCAGTTGATAATAAATTTTCAGCGCGTATCGTATTAAGAAGGAAATCAGATGGAAGCATCATGCGCGATAACACTTATAACTTTGACTATAAATCAAACAATCAAATTATTCCAGAATGTGATGCCCAGCTTGGCATTGATTACGCGCATCATTTCAATAATAAATTTTCTCTAATTTTTGATGCGGGATGGAAAATAACACATTATTTCAATATTATTGAAACCGTTTGGTTTGATAGACTTTTCAGCCGTAACCTGAAATCAAAATATCTATCCTTCAGCGGACCATTCTTGGGAGTAACCTTCATACCTAATTGATTAAAGAACTAACCTTCTTAGTTGTGGTTTAATTAAAATAATTCGTGCAATAGATTGGTTGTTTCTGAAAGCTTTTGGAAGATTTTCTGTTGTAATAAATTTTATTTGCCACATATAATCTAATAGCGAAGGAATAAGTGCGCGAATAGCTTGTTTTGTATGTGTATCATTGGTTTTATGATGAAAGAAAAATAATATTTTTTTCTTTGGAATATTGTAATCAATTGTACCTACCCAAATTGGCATACCAGAATGATTCGGAACAAGTGTAATATTGGATTTCCAGAGTGTTAAAATTAAGGCTGGTGATTGATTTTTGATGGATTTTGTAACTTCTAATATTGGCGGCTGATTATTATAAAGTTTAGAAAATAGACGAGCCTGTTTTTTGATATGCTGTTTGAAAGTGGCTTTCTTTAAAGCGGCTGTATAGTGAGGCGTGTGATGAACGTTATGCCAGCCATACTGTTTTAATGTTTTTTTTATGTTGTTTAAAGAACCTGCCCATTGAATATTTAATATTTCTACAGGATGTCCTAATCTATTAACGCGATATGGCGGAATTAGAGAATCGTGCATAGTCCACCATGCTTTTTGATGTATATAGCGTGTTTCCAAATGTATTTGAGAAGATTGCAGGACTTTATTGTAGCTATGGTATAAATTCCATGATCCTGCGAGAGCAAGTGTAATAACCACTATGGCAGAAATTCCACCTATTGCAAGATGGGGAGATTTTTTCCGATTGTAAGAAATAATAATTAATGAAAGTCCGAATAAACTTAAAAAACTTGCGCCAAGTATGTCCGTAAACCAATGCGCATTGAGGTATAAACACGAGACGACAATTAAAATACAGAGTAAGAATGTCAGCCAATAAATTGTTTTTCGTGTGGGTTTTGAGACTTCTTTTCCGATTAAGTAAGCCAATAAACCATAAAAAGCAATAGCAAATGTAGTATGTCCGCTTGGAAATGATGAAGAACTTGCTTGGTGTAAAATGCCGGTAGGTCGAGCAGAGTAGAAAAAATGTTTTATCGTATAAGCTAATCCAACGCTTAAAATGATATTTGCCAGCCAATGTATTGCTGTGCGCCAGTGGCGGCGAACAATGAACCATAAAAACAAGGTGAAAACTGCCGGTAGTAAAACAAATTTGTAACCAAAATTAGAGATAACAACCAGTATCTTGTCAAGGAGCGGTGCGCGTAGACTTCTGGCCAAATGATAAATGGGGTTATTTAAAGCAGTTATTAAATAAGCATGAAAAATGACGTTTATAAATATAAAAATAAATAATAATGCCGATATCAGACAATTAATGGATAATAAAATTTGTCCGCGTTTTCCCGGTCTATCGGCATGGCGTAGTAAATTACAAAACCAATGTTTTGAAGGCTGTTGCATCCATATTTGCCATTTTTCATCTAATAAGTTGGCAAAATAGGAATGTGTTTTTTTATATGCATAGGCGGTTATCGAATAAATTATCCAAATGCCAATGAGCATTAATGACACAAAAACAATAAGTCCAGCGGCGATGTTTGGCGGCATTTCGAGAGATACTGCGCCCAATAATATGCCTGGTAGCATGTAAGCTGGCGCCCATGCAATAGCAGAAAGGATGCTAGCAAAAAAATAATTTTTAGGGCGCATATTGAACATGCCGGCAACAAGCGGGACGATTGCGCGAATAGGTCCTAAGAAGCGAGCGAGGAAGACACTTTTTTTACCATGTTTTAGAATGAAAGATTGCCCTTTAATTAATATAGCTGGATAGCGGCTGAATGGCCAAATTCGATGAATGCCAGCCTTAAAATAAAGTCCGATAAAATAACTGACCGTATCACCGAGTATTGCGCCGAGAATGCCGCAAATGATAATTGACCAAAGCGGAAATACGCCTGAGCCGGCAAGAATGCCGATAGTCGTCATTGTAACAGATCCGGGTATGATGGAACCGATGATTGCAATCGATTCAGCAAATGCAATAATAAATGCGGCTATGCTGCCCCATTTAGGGTTGGCATGCAGCCATTGTATTAATTCGCTTGAGTGAAGGTGCAGCATTGTTATAGCGCCATAAGGATATGTTTACAGTCTGATAATTCTTCATAAAAAGCGTCTAATTGTCCTTTGTTTTCTGCGTGGACTGTCAACGTGATGGAAACATGTTTATTATTTCGACTCGGTCGATAAGTTAAACTTTGTTCTGAAAGATTAGGATAATGTTTGCGAACAATGGTTAATAGTGCTAATTCAAAATTTTCGTTATTGG